>LLZO01000311.1 GCA_001567545.1 Candidatus Tepidiaquacellales bacterium OLB5 | reverse complement strand
CCGCGTGTAGCCCTTCCTGAACAGTATGAAAATAAATTGGAAATATGCACGCTTCTTTCATCCGGTGAAAGCCTGGAAGCATATTTGTTTACAGTGTTCTTATATTTATAATAATAGCTGTTTTCCTCCGGGTTCTTGTTCATAGTGATAAGATTAAAATACAGCTCGGTAATAAAGTGATATTCGTCTATCTTGTTCATAACATCATATATATTCTTAAATGCTGTTTCGGCAGCAAGAAAATTTATCAGCATCGGTTCTTTATCAAGGCTGTATCTGTGCTTAAGTATGAGCGATGTATTGTAATAAAGGCATATCTGAGAAAAATAGAAAAGGAAAAGGTGCTTGGCGGATTTTTCCAGAATGTCCAGACCGCTTGATATATCACCGCTTCTTAATAACCTGCCTGAGGTAAAATGAATATTGAACCTGTGGCTTTCAAGGAAATGCATGTTAAGAAAATATAAATAATCCGCCCCTGTTTTAAATTTTGTGTTATTCTCAAATTCGTTCAGCTCATATTGACCGCTTATATTCCTGTACAATAAACTGCTTAACAGGTAATTGGTTTTTTCGAAGGGTTTATTCCTGATGTTTTCCTGAATCAGAAATTCCTTATAGCTTTTATTCAGCTTTGAATACAGGAACCGGATCTTTGAATCGGTATATTTTTTGCCTGCATAGATTAACGGGTAAAAAATCATTTTTTTTCTTTTTGTAAGCTCAGTCATTTTTTTTATGCTTTACTATCAGGTCAAAAAGCTTTATTTGATCTTCATTTGCTGTAAAGTACGGAGATTTGAGGAATTTCCGGAATAAACGCTTCTCGTTTACAGGCATTGCCCTTATTACAGAAATTAAGCTATATGAATTCATATGAAAATTTAGGCAAATTATTAAAATATTTTCCTTAAAATGCTGTAAAAATATACTTAAAATAAAATAAATTTACAAATATTAAAAAAATTAGGTCCAGGGAAAATGAGGCAAACAGCTAAATAAATGGTGGATTAAATTACTATTCTGATTGATTTTACAGAGCAATTAATGTAAGAACCCCGGAAAGGGGAAAACAATAAAATAACGGAGGCTGACATGCTGAAGAAATTATTTTCAACTTCATTAATTGCTTTATCAATTATCTTTTGTTCTTTTTCTGATTCAGCTGCTGTACAAACAGAATGTGAGCATTACTTTCAGACGCAGGTGATAAATGGCATCAGGTATCTGGTTGAATACAGCTGCGACGGTTCGATAATAAATATTGTAGAGATCGAGGAATAAATTTTGCCACCCGGAAACAAGTACCTCTATCGAATAATACACGGTCGTAGCTGCCGGTATGCACATATCCCAAAGCCCCTCTAACCTGCATGTAAAGAGGGGCATGGAGATAGAAAGTTTCTCTTTTTAATATTGCTACCTTAAGCAATTTTTTTTATTTACACACTTTTATAATTTAACTCAGCGATCACCTCCCGCTGCATGTGAGGTATTACCAGCAATATAACGGAGATTAAAAATTATGCCTAATCCATCCAGTCCAAAAGTACAAAAGTACCAAGAGTAGTAAATTTAAGTGATATAAAACCGGGCAGCAGAAATATCACGATGATACACCTTAATAAACGCCAGTGGGGTGCTTACAGTAAAAATTTAAGACCTGCAAAAGTAACTAAGCTGCCCGGCAAGGGCGGTTTTATAGAGCTTATCCCCGTCCCCGATGGCGGAGTTATTATGTACCCTCAATGTGACTCCTCGCCCGATAACATCTGCTTGGTTGTAACGAAATGGACGCCAGGCGGAGTGGTTATGGAGTGCCGCTGCAGACCCCGCAGGAATCCCGGCGGCGGGGGCGGGGGTGTAATTACACCGCTGCCCGGACCCAAATGCCAGGTAATACTTGCCGGCGGCAGGTTCAGGTGCATTTCGCTTTCAAATCCGCCCTGCGCCAGCTGCCGCCTGCGCACAGTAACCTTCAACGGAAGGATATTTATAACGTGTACATGTAACTCATAGTGGTATTGTCCAAAACTTCGCAACCGGGCAAAACTTATGGCAGGTATTTCTTCGCGCACTTTGCGTACTTTGCGGTTAATAACTTTTTTGAAAATTGCACTTTTTAGGGAATCAACTTGACTATAAAAATTATCGTCTGGATTCCCGCATACGCCCCAAAGGGGTAAACAGGGAATGACAAAAAATAAAAAAAAGACGCACCCTCTGCGCCTCTGCTTTAATCCTTAATTCCTAATTCCTAATTCGTAATTGTTTCTAGCTTCCCCAATCCCTGTTATACCTGAAATCAACATTAATTGTGCGGTTTGAAACCTTTGCTATTATTGGCGGAACGCGTTTAAACTGGTTGAACCTTATCTTGGCCCGTATTGTCTTTATAAATGCCGGTTTGAATCCAATATCAACAAGCTCTTCATCATTGTAGCGCTGATCAATCATGTAGTAAAGCAGCTCATCAGCTTCGCGGTAGGTGAACCCAAGCTCGCCTTCATCTGTCTGTCCCGTCCACAGATCAGCCGAAGGCTTCTTCTTTATGATTTGCTTCGGACAGCCTAACAGCTCAGCAAGCTGCCATACCTGTGTTTTGTACAGGTCGCCCAGCGGATTTATCGCGCTGGCGCTGTCGCCATACAATGTAGAGTATCCAAGCAGTATCTCCGTTTTATTGCCTGTGCCAAGCACCAGCGCTTTATGCTCATTTGACTGGTCGTACAGGCAAATCATCCTCATCCTTGCCATTATATTGCCAAAGCGCACTTTGTTTTTCAGAATATCGGGATCATTTTCAGCAAGGGCATCAACAGAGCCGGTCAGATTTACCAGCATGCTTTTTATCTTCAGGTCCTTAACCACTGTAAGCGCATCGCTTACACTGTCAGCGCTTGAAGATTTGTAAGGCATCATTATCCCAAGCACATTTTTTGGACCCAGCGCTATGGCTGCAAGGTATGCTGCTACGGTGGAATCAATTCCGCCGCTTAAGCCCAGCACAACTTTTTTTAAGCCCGAAACGTGTTGTCTCGTTATAAATGAAATTAACCAGGACCTTAATCAAGTCCTGGTTAACCGGTATTTCAAATGGATTTATTCTTTTCGAAGAGTTTTTTTTTGCGGCTGTTTTATCGGGTCTTTTCAATTAGTATATCCCATTTAAGCCATAAAATCTGCTGTTTGCTAAATTTACTTTTTTGAAACCTGGTAAACTATCTTTCTTATTGTATCAAACTGTAAATAAGGAAACATTTCCTGTATTTTATCAATGGCTTCGCCAGCGCTCATTTCTCTTCTCATATCCTTGTACATCTGGCGTATTTTGTAGTCACGGATTGCTTTTTCGTCCAGTAATTTATATTTCTTTAAATTATTGTATGTCTCATCGTCAATCAGCTCACTTAACGGATTATCGGTCTTTGACTTAACTGTCGGCTTCATTTATGCCCTCCCGTCCTTTCGGACAATTAATTTATATTAAATTTAACCTTTTATTGAAATCTGTAACTAACTTAAATATAATCTCCTCATCTCCTAATGTTACAAATATAATTAAAAAGCAAGTTAAAAATCAAGTAATCCAATAATTTAGCCCCATTTAATTATACTTAACTTTAAATAACCAGCAATTTAGATTTTCATTTTTCTTCTGTTATTTTAACGTTAACAGGGCAGAAATCGTTTCAATCTTGGGTTAACAGACTTGCAAAAACTTATAATTATGGCTATTTTATTAAAATTTTATGGATTTATGGAAAGATTCTACAGGATATTTTATTACACCGCATTTACGGTATTTGTTTTAAGCTGTATTCTGGTCATATTTTCGTTCATAGTATCAATTTTTGCGTTTTTGTACTGGTCAGTTATCATATTTTTACAGTATATTCTGCGCATTATTTAATTTATCAGAACTAAAATTTTTTCCAATTTATGAAAATTTCTGTACTTTCCGCAGTATTTATATTACTTGCTTCATTTTCTTTAATTTTTTTTAATGCCTGCCAGCAGGATGCTGTTGTTGATCCTGAAATACCGCCCGTTGTTATTGATACCACCAAAATTTTTGCAAAATCATACGGAACAGCACTTTCTGACCTGGTAACAGGAGTAAGGCAGTGTAACGATGGCGGTATTATAATCTGCGGATATACCATCAGCGGGGCATTCGGCGATAATGATATATTTATTACCAAGCTTAATGGAAGTGGAGAGGTCGTTTGGTCAAATCTGTACGGCGGTGCCGGCAACGACCAGGCAGTATCTATCGAAAAAACCTCTGACGGCAGCTTTATAATCAGCGGTACAACTTCCTCCTTCAGCGGCTCATTTGACCCTTTCACTATCAAGATCAACCAGGCCGGTGTTGTTGAGTGGAGCAGGTATTACCGTTTTTGGAATGAAGATTACTGCAATGCGCTTGTACAGACAGGCGACGGCGGATATATTCTGACCGGATATACGAATTCTTTCCAGATAGGCGGATATGATATCTATGCTATTAAGCTGGACCAGTCAGGCTCTATCATGTGGGCGCGCGCTTATGGCGGCACGCAGAATGACTACGGAAACTCGATCCGCTCAACCCCTGAAGGCGGTTATATTATAGGCGGCTATACATTTTCCTATGGTTCAAACGGTGAAGGATATATTTTAAAGCTTTTTGGTGACGGTGTATTAAGATGGAGCAAATCATACGGCGGTATCGGATTTGATAATATCAAAGACCTGCAGAATACTTCCAACGGTTATATAGCCTGCGGCTCTACAATATCCTTTGGCCTGGCATTTGAAAGCGCTATGGTATTTAACCTTGATAACCAGGACGGTTTTGTTTACTGGACAAGGACTTTCGGAGGGAATGCGCAGGGTGTGGCAAACTTCAGTAAAGTTCTGCCCTCGGGTGACGGAGGCTTTTTACTGGCAGGAAACATGCAGGAAATAGCGGCAAACCAGCAGGATATTACACTTGTTAAATTATTCGGCGATGGAGAGTTTAATTTTGCCAGGTTGTTCGGCGGTGTGGCAAACGAAGAAAGTACTTCGCTTGCTGTTAAAACTGATGGCGGTTTGCTGATATCCGGAAATACAGCATCATTTGGTGCTGGAAGCAATGATCTGTACCTGCTGAGCTTGTATAATAATGCAACAGGCTGCCTGCAGGATAGACCTTTCACACCAGTTGCAGGGAATCCTTTAATTGAGGTTGTGGAACAGGTTTCATCCGATTTTCCGATAAATTATGAAACATTAACTGCTGCATGGAACGTTGCATCATTTTCAACTTTGCCTAATTCGCAGTGTATACAGATCCGCAGTAAAAAATAAATTATATTAATTTGAAAGTACCAACATTTCAGAAATTCGGCCTAACAAAAGCGCAGCTAGGACTGCAGAGACCCGGGATAAAAAGATCTCGGATATACTGACCCATCATTTAACAGTTGGGATCGGGCTGGCTTTCGGGCTGGTGCTGTATATATTTTATTTCATAAATGTGCAGCCTGAATCATTCATGCAGATTGTGGTGCAGATCTTCCTTTTCGGAAGTATAGGAATTATCTGTGTCGGTATCCCTGCAATGCTTTTTAAGCTTGCAGAAATGCTGTATTTTAAACAGAAGGAAAAAACCGCTGAACACCAATCTATTACTTCGTATAAAGAAGAGCGTGAGAACTATGATTTCTGGAAGCTCCGGAAAGATTACGGTTTCTGGAATATGCTTGACGGGCTTAGCTTTGAAAAGGAATTAATGAATATTTATCTTCACCTTGGTTATGAAGATAAACCGGAGCTGGATGATGCAGAGCTGGAGAACGAAAGAGTTTTATTTTTCGAAGAAAAACAGTTTTATTTTACATTCCATACTAAAATTACTGAGTTTAAAGATTCTTCCGAAATTGATAAATTATTGGAACGTGCAGAAAGTAAAAATTGTGATTTCCTGAACATTTATTCACAAAAAGGATTCCACAAAAGCGTGAATGAATACTGCAAAGATAAACCTGTTAATTTATTTGATATAAACGGAATAATTAAAGTTGTCAGAACAATCAAGATCTAACCCGGAAACCGAAAAAAAGTTCAGCAATAAAAATACCAAGATCCTTGCTACACTTGGTCCCGCAGCTGATACCAAAGAAAAAATAATTGAACTCATACAAGCCGGAATTGACGGAGTACGCCTGAATTTTTCTCACGGCGGGCATGAATATTACGACCAGGTATTTAAAAATGTAAATGATGCATGTGTTGCAACCAGCGAGCCTATTGCTATCCTTGTTGACCTCCAGGGTCCTAAGATAAGGGTAGGGGAGCTGCTGCTTCCTGAATACGAGCTAAAGGAAAACGATCACCTCGAAATTACCATGCATGATATTGTGGGCACCAAGGAGAAATTTTCCTGCAGCTACGAAGGGCTTGCACGTGATGCAAAGATTGGCGACCATATTTATATTGATGACGGCCTGATAAAGCTGCTGATAATAGCAATTGACCATGATTCAATTTTCTGCGTTGTGCTTGAAGGCGGCACATTAAAACCCCGCAAGGGAATGAACCTCCCCGGGATGGAATTAAGCCTGCCTTCGCTTTCCGAAAAGGATTTCGAAGACCTTGACTTTGCTCTTTCTCACAGGGTTGATTTTATTGCGCTCTCATTTGTCCGGAAAGCATCAGATATTTACCAGCTCAGGAATTACCTTACTGAAAAAGGGTTTGAAAAAAATATAATTGCAAAAATTGAAAAACCCGAAGCTGTCCGGAATTTCGATGAAATTCTGGAAGCTGCCGATGGCATTATGATCGCCCGCGGCGACCTGGGTGTTGAGCTTCCCCCGCAGGAAGTACCGGTTATTCAGAAAAGTATTATCCGTAAATGCAATAAAGCCGGAAAAATGGTAATCACCGCAACGCAGATGCTTGAATCCATGATCCACAATGCTGTGCCAACACGGGCTGAAACCAGCGACGTGGCTAATGCAGTGTGGGACGGCTCTGATGTTGTTATGCTTAGCGGAGAAACTTCCGTTGGCGAATATGCAGTTGAAACTGTTGATATGATGCAGAAGATACTTATTGAAACAGAAGCTAACATGGACCTGGTGAAGTATGAAAGAAAAGAAACCCCCAAAACATCAGAAGATAACGTGTTTGATTCAGTAGGCAAAGCGCTGGCTGATATGGCTGTTCAGCTTAATGCTGAAGCTGTAGTTTCGTTTACAAGGCGTGGCAGAATGGCGCGCGCTATGAGCCGGTTCCGCCCGAACACTAAAATTATTGCTATGAGCGACAGCTTTGAAGTTATGAATGTGCTGAGACTGATTTGGGGAATTATCCCGGTTTATTTTGAAGATATGCCTGATGAACAGGTAGCAATTAAAGCTGCCAAAAAGATACTGCTTGATAAAAAAATTGTTAAGGAAGGCGATACTGTAATATTCACTTCAGGCGCTCCTGTTGATGAAAAAGGGAAGGATATCTGGATCAGGTTTGCCAAAGCGCGGTACTATTAAATTATTTAAGGGAATTCTTTCAAAAAACCGCAGTTATTGCGGTTTTTTTGCTTATATACCGTAATTAATTTCACTACATAAAGTTGGTTTTATGCACTACATACAAATCATATTTGATAATATATATTTGTACAGAGTTAATAAATATATAGATTGGTTGGTTAAAAAATGACACACTTACGATTTGCAAAATATGTAGTTAATCCCTTCTGATTTTTACCGCTTTTTTTTCTCCTATAATCCTCTTGAAATCCCTGTTTGCTGATTTAGCAGACAGGGATCTTCCTTTTATTACCGGTTGTTTCCCCTTTTATAAATCACACAATATACATAAATTTACGCCGATTTATATAATTTAAAAATTTCAATTCTTCTGCTCCTGTCAGGTCCTCAGACCTGACTGGAATAATATGATTTTTTTTTTCTCTGTTAGGAACGTAATGTTTGTAGAAAAAAGAATTAAAAAAATCAGAGCTCCGTTAGGAGCGAAATGTTAAATATATGGCAAACACATATTCACAAATCTATATCCAAATTGTTTTTGCTGTTAATGGCAGACAAAATCTTGTTCCAAAGTTACATAAAGAAGAAATTCATAAATATATTACCGGTATTATCAAAAATAAAAAACAAAAACTACTGGCTATCAACTGCTTGCCGGATCATACACACATTTTTTTGCGGAATAACACCTGATATTAAAATTTCGGACCTGGTTAGAGATGTAAAATCGATTTCAACAGGTTTTATCAATGAGAAACGTTTTATTAATGGTAAATTTTTATGGCAGCATGGATTCGGTGCTTTTTCCTATTCTCATTCACACATAGATAGGGTTGTTAAATATGTGTTGAACCAGGAGGAACATCACAGGAAAAAAACATTCCGTGAAGAATATATTGGATTACTGGAAAAATTTAACGTTGAATATAACCCAAAATATATATTTGAATTTTATAATGAATAACATATCGCTCCTACCCCAAAGGGGTCCCTTTGGGACGGAGCTTATGTTGATTTGTGAAATTAGTCTACAAACATTTCGCTCCTGACGGAGCTGAATTTTATAAAAAGATATTTTTAATCACAATCAATAATATTGCATAAATACTTATTATTAATTAATATTTTCCTGTTGCTGCCATTTAGACTGTGGGCTGACAGCAATATCGACGGGCAAACCGTCACATTTACACAGTTCATAAATGAAATGGCTGCGTGTACAAAGTACACAACATTTGAAAATGTTAAGATACGCTACAAAATGCCCGATGATAAGGAAGGTATGGATAAACGTTTCGGCGGGGGCGAGCCTGAGCTTTTTATCAGCTCCAGTATAAGGCTCGTTAACTGTGATTTTGATGTTGATTACTGGCTGGTGCTCCGTAATGTTACGTTTAATGATTATTTTGCTGTCGCAAATTCATCACCATTAAAAATAATTTTTAAACATTGCACTTTTAAAAAAACCTTAAGGTTTTATAATAACAATATCGATTTTATCGATATGGACAGCTGCAGGCTTGAACACGGATTCAAATTTTTCCGCAATGATGTTAAAGACAGGCTGACTGTTAAAAATTCAGGCATATCCGTTAATCCCGCCCTGTTCGGGGATACTGATGCGCTTGATATGGAACCGCGGCTTTTCCGCTTTGCAAACAAACAGAATGCATTTGATCTTGAAATATCTAACTGCAGTTTTGAGCTTCGTGATAACTTAAGGAACAATCCTCAGTTTTACCTGATTTTAACGGAATCCGATTTCAAAAATCTTTCGCTCACCGGAAATAATTTTAACTGTTCTGTCGATCTGTCTGAATCCACAGTGCAAAATGCATTTGTAACAAATGAATGCAGGTTTAACGGAAGCCTGATAATGGATGCATTCAACATAAACCCAATTAACACCAGGGTGCAGTGGTCAACCGTAGCTTCCAACAGGATATCGATATTTGACCATAAAAAAAATGCTGCGTTCAACGGCAACAATATCGATAGTGTTACCGGTGAGGTGAATTTCGCCAGCCTTATAAGCTGTTATGCAAATTTTTACAACGCATTCAAGTCACAGGGCAACCGCATAGCCGCAAATGCATGTTATGTTGAATGGAAAGATATTGAAACCCGTTACCTTAAAAATGAATACTCAAGCGGAAGGGATAAAAGTGTTTTCTTCAATTACCTTATGAATGTGTTCCTTAAAGTGTTCTGTGATTACGGAACAAATCCGCTGAAGGCTATACAGATAGCTTTTTACGTACTGCTGTTCTTTGCAGGGATTTATTTCTTTTTCCCTTATTCAATTCTTTCATTCCATAAACGCACTATGTTTGACCAGCTTAAGATCTACGGCCATTATCTTTCTTCGCCAAAAAGCCTGCTGGAAATCGAAGATTCTGTAATTGCTAAAGAAGATAAAACGCCTACATATTCTGATTACATGAAGTTTGTAACTGACTCTAAAGGCAAAGTGCCGTGGTATTTCCATATTTTCGGCAAGCCGCTTTATTTCCTTGAGCTTATCCGGAATAAACCTACAAAGCTGTTTTACAGGATCATCGATATTTTCCCGGATGAATGGGAAACTATGAGCAAAACAAAAAGGGTAGCTGCAGCAATTATGTACGGTGTAGTTTTTATGGTTACAGTCCTTTGGTTTTTGCTGATACATATACTTGATTCAGTTGCGCTGAGCCTGAACGTTTTTTCAACTCTCGGTTTCGGGCAAATACCTATAAAGGGTATTCCCAGATATTTAACAATACTTGAAGGCTTCATAGGCTGGTTTTTGCTGAGCATTTTCAGTGTTTCGTTAATCAGCCAGGTAATACAATGAGCAATGTGCAATATGCAATGAATAATATATGAATAATGATTTTCATTTCTTTGCAGAGCTCCTTGGAGCGAAATGTTTGTAGAAAAAGATTAAAAAAATCACAGCTCCGTCCCAAAGGGACCCCTTTGGGGTCGGAGCGGCATGTTAAACAATTATGGCTAACACATTTACATTAATTAATTAATGACAAAATTCATCAGCTTTAAATTTATCATTGTTTCAACACTAACATATATTCCATACACTATAATATGGTTCTTCTGGCATAATAATTTATTCCATAAATTATATTATTCCGTAAATTCATTTTATTCAATTAATGAACAGAATATATGGTTCATGAATTTTGCAAATGCTTTGCTGGTATACGGATTCGTTTATTTTTTCAGAAGGTCATATAAACCTGATACACCTGCTTATAAATCAATTTTGTGGGGGATATATTATAACCTGTCAGTTACCGGATTTTTCACATTCATGCTTCTTGGCGCATTTAAAGAATGGAATTCATCAATATTATTTCATGACCTGTTATGGGCAATCTTAAGCGGAGCGCTTATCGGATTTCTATCATTCACCCTCAATAAAAAATTCGGGTAATACATTCTATTTACCATACCCTTCGTGGCAGGAATATTTTTTGATTTATATTTGAGTCGTTCCAGCGGGACGTCTTTACAGAGGAAAAAAATTTTTCATACTTTTCACCCCTCTCCTTTAAGGAGAGGGGTTAGGGGGTGAGGTATTAAAAACAATCTCATCACCTGCGGCAAAGGTGAGTCAATAAAACCAGTAAGTTTATTCCCTTGAAATTCCCGAAATATAAACTTACTTTTATTTAACAATTTCCATTGAATTTAACTTAATCTATGAATAATTTTACCGTTTAAAGCATTAAAAATTAACTAAATTCAGGTAAAATTGGCTAAAACGGTAGGTTCTTTTCTACTTTTTCTATTA
Organism: Candidatus Tepidiaquacellales bacterium OLB5; assembly: GCA_001567545.1. GTDB lineage: Bacteria > Bacteroidota > Ignavibacteria > Tepidaquicellales > OLB5 > OLB5. Next base: position 11,918 of record LLZO01000311.1, on the reverse strand, counting down.
CTTTCAACCCTAAGCTACGCTCAGCAATACGTAACAGTAACTGCATCTCCGCAAAAAAAGGATTTTTATCCCAGCGAAAATATCCGCATTAATGTTAAGGCTGATATACAGGGCGGATATCATATCAATGCTAATAAGGTAAGCGACCCCGATCTTATTCCCACAACTATGGAAGTTGATGCCGGAAGCTTAAAGCTTTCTAAAATTTCATGGCCCGGCTCGCATAAATTCAAATTCAGCTTTTCTGAAACTGAGCTTGATGTATATGAAGGCTCAATTACAATCGGAGTGAATTTAAAAGCTCCTAAAGATATCAAACCGGGCAAATATGATATTACCGGTACTCTTAATTACCAGGCATGCAATGACAGGGCTTGTTTTGCTCCGAAAGATGCGCCTTTTTCAGTAACTGTTGTCATCAAAGAAGATACTGCAAAGGTAACCGATACTTCAAAAACTGAAACACCGCAGGATACTGTTAAAAAAACTGATTCACTTGATAACAGTACAAAGACCGATACTTCCAAAACTAAGCTTACAGAAAACAAGCGTGATACAACGCAAACCATAACTTCAACCGAAAATAAGAACCAGATAGCAGCTTACATTGAAGAGAACGGAATGTTTGTTGCTCTTTTAATAATTTTTGTTTTGGGTATAGGGCTTAACTTAACTCCCTGTGTTTATCCGCTAATCCCGATCACTATCAGTTATTTCGGCGCGCAGGTTTCAAACAGCAAGGGCGGCAAAATACTTATGGCGCTGTTTTATGTGCTGGGTATGTCTGTTACTTATTCGGTATTAGGACTGGTCGCTGCGCTGACCGGCGGGGTATTTGGCAGCCTGCTGCAGTCACCGCTTGTTATCGGACTGCTCGTACTGATATTTCTTGCCCTCGCTTTAAGCATGTTCGGGCTTTATGAAATCAAGATTCCGCAGTCGCTTGCAAACTTCAGCGGAAAGAACCGCCAGGGATACTTCGGAACATTCTTAATGGGTTTAACAGTCGGATTTATTGCAGCCCCCTGTATCGGTCCGTTAGTTCTAAGCCTGCTGGTTTACGTCGGGCAGATGGGAAGCGCTTTCCTGGGATTTATAATGTTCTTTGTTCTGTCATTGGGACTTGGTCTCCCGTATATTTTCCTCGCCTTGTTTTCAAGCTCAATTACAAAGCTGCCGCGTTCAGGCGAGTGGATGGAAGGTGTAAAAATAATTTTCGGATTAATGATGATAGGTCTCGCGCTTTATACTGCGCAGCCGCTTATGTCTGTTGAACTGTACGAGATCATTTTCCCGCTGTTCCTGGTTCTGGGCGGTGCATTCTTAATACTGGTTGACCGCAAAGCAGTTAATGCAGCAACATATACGAGGATCAAATATATAATTGCTATCGCTGCAATTATCTGGGGCTCTATGAACCTGCATTTTGGCGAAGAGCAGGTAACTGCTTCAGGTAAATATGAATGGCAGATGATACAAACACAGGCATTGATTGATGCAAGCATTGCCAAATCTTCTGATAAACCTACAATCATTGATTTCTATGCTGACTGGTGCGCACAATGCAAGGAGCTTGATAAATATACATATGTAGACCCCAAAATTATTGAACTTTCCAAAAAATTCAATAATATTAAAGTAGACCTGACAAAAGGCGATAAAGAAATAGAAAGCAAGTTTAAAATTCAGGGGCTGCCGGTAGTTGCATTCATCGATAAGAACGGGAAAGAAATGGAAGACCTGCGGGTTACCGGGTTTCTTAAGCCTGATGAATTTATAAAAATTATGGAAAAAGCCCTGAACAAATAACGGGAATTTATTGTTAAGTTAAAAAAGAAAAAATATTAATGAGATATCTGAAATTTTTGTTGATCCTGTTTGTACCGGGGATATTGTTTGCTCAAAAGAACAATACTCACAGCCCGGCAGGTGAGTTTAGGCTAAAGGAAAATATAAAATACAGCCTGAGCTTAAATGATAAGCTTGTTTCTGCAACAGTACCTTTAAAAAATACGGCGCTGTATGATTCCATTACCAACGGAAATAAACCTGTTACAAAAACTGTTAAGGGATCTAAAAAATCACCCGGCCTAGCATTCATATACGGACTTTTTATTCCCGGGATGGGGCATGTATATGCAAATAAATTTAACACCGGCAAATATTTCATGATATCAGAAGCAGCGTTATGGCTTACTTATGCCGCTTTCAGCATTTACGGCAACTGGATGCTTGATGATGCTTACAGTTATGCTGAAACGCATGCCGGAGTTACAGTCGGCGGAAAAGAACGCGATGATAAGTTTTTTGTTGATATTGCTAACTACAGCAATGTTGATGAATACAACAACGAAAGGCTCCGTTTTGGCGAATATGATAAGCTTTACCTGCCTGAAAACGGATATTATTTCTGGTGGAACTCCGATGAAGAGCGCAGACTTTACAGGGCTGATAAAATAGGCGGCGACAGAACTCTTAACGACAGGCTTTTTGTTGTAGGGGCAGTGCTTATCAATCATGTTATAAGCGCAATCAGCGCTGTATTTGCTGCCAACAGCTATAATGATGAGCTTAAAAGCTCCTCAGGCGGTTTTCGTGTTAATGCAGGTGTAATTAAACGCTACAACAGGGTTGACGGAATTAAATTAAGCCTTTCGGGATTGTTCTGAAATTGTATTCACCGCAACAAATTACAGCCGGCAAAAAAGTTAATATAAAGATTATTGTTGAATACGACGGTTCTGCATATTTTGGCTGGCAGAGACAGAAAGATAAACCAAGTATTCAGCAGAAAATTGAAGATGCTTTAAAAATACTTTTCCCCGGGGAAAAAATTACTTTAACCGGTGCCGGCAGAACAGATACAGGCGTTCATGCTTATAATCAATGTGCTAATTTTAAAATAAGTGCAGAAAAATTCCGGGATAAAGGAATTTTAAAATTAAAATATTCATTAAATGCACTGCTGCCCGGTGATATTGTAATAAAATCGGTTAAAAAAGTAAACGATAAATTCCATTCCCGTTATTCTGCAAAAAAAAGGGAATACATTTACAGGTTTTCTGTGAACGAACATGCAATCTGCAGGAACTATTTTTACTTCATTAGGCAGGAATTTGATGCAGGGCTGGCAATTAAATTCTGCAGAACAATTAAAGGGATACATTCCTTTAAAGCATTATGCAAAAACCGCGAAGATGACCATGATTTTAAGTGCAATGTTTTTGATGCTGGTATAAAACGCAGGGCAGCCGGAATTTATGAATTCCGCATCACGGCAAACAGGTTCCTGCATTCAATGGTCAGGGCAGTCGTAGGAGCAATGCTTAAAGTTTCTTCCGGCAGCTTGCCGCATGATGAGTTCACCCGAAAATTTAAAAAAGGAGATGAAATAAAGATACAGTACGTACCTTCTAACGCTTTATTTTTATCAAAAGTAACTTATTAAAAATATGAAAAACAAATTATCTGCAGTAATTTTAACACTGTTTTTTTCAGCTTCTCTATTTTCCCAGGACGGGTTTAATCCAAAGCTTACTCTTTCAGGTAAAAATTTTAATAATTATACCGTGCTTCAGGATAAAATCCTTTCATCCAAAAGCTTTAAAGGTACCGTTCCTTTAAAAAGCAGCATGCTGAATTTTACCGCCGTTGAAACTGATAATTTTAAAGCTGCTGAAGATAACCTCCAGGTAAAGAAAAAGAAAAAATCTGTCGGGCTTGGTGTACTGCTTTCAGCATTGCTGCCGGGAGCTGGCGAGTTTTATGGTGAAAATTATCTTAAAGCCGGAATATTCTTCGGTATCGAAGTTCTTGCATGGGCTACATTTGCTTATTTTGAGAGCAAAGGAAATACAAAACAGGATGAATACATAGCTTACGCCGATAAATACTGGGATGTTAGAACGTATGCCCGCTGGCTTAAAAATGAAGGTTTTGATGAATCAAGCGGTATAAATCCGGATGAACCTAACAGGGATGTATTAAGAGAGCAGATAATGGTCTGTGAAAGAGCTAACTTTTCGCATACAATGCCTGAATACGGCTCTCAGCAGTATTATGAGCTTATCGGCAAATACCAGAACTTCCAGGCCGGTTGGACAAATCTAAATCATATTCCTACCAAAGACCCCGGTCCATATAATTACCAAACATACCGCGACCCGGTATTTACAAATTATGCTGCCGAAAGGCAAAAAGCAAATGACTTTTTTGATTACGCAAAAATAGGACCCATTACTGCTATTGTTAATCACATTTTAAGCGCTGCTGATGCTGCATGGGTTATTTCATCTTATAATAATAAGATAAAGCTTGAAACAGGGTTCAGAATGCAGAACAGGGTATCGCCTTATACTTATGATATAAAACAAATACCCACATTTAATGTTGCTTTAAGTTTTTAAATTAGGATAAATAGTTGTATAATATCTGTTCAGACGTCCCAACGGGGCGTCTTTTTTTTAATATATTCGAAGTCTCTCCGTTTTTTTATTGCTTGTCATACCCGCGAAAGCGGGTATCCAGTCGAAAATTAAAAATTAATGGTAATTGCAGGATAAACAAAAAATTATTTCAGCATTGTTTTTTTGCCTGATATCATCTGTTCAGACGCCCCGACGGGGTGTCTGAATTTTTATATTTTTTATCATGCATTCAGCTAATAAACACCTTATACTTATTATTTTTAAAGAACCTCTTTGCCTCGTTCAGATATTTTTCACCAAATACACCGAATACCGTTGAGCCGCTTCCGCTCATAATGGCGTATTCAGCTCCAAGGGCATACATATCATATTTTATCTTTTCAATTCTTGGATATTTCTTAAATACTATCCTTTCAAAGTCATTGATCATAATAACGGGATCGGCAGGGGAGTAACGGGATACTTTATTCATTAATTTTTTCCTGCTGCCTTTTATACCAAGCTCTTTAAATGCCCACGGAGTTGAAATATGGATTCCCGGATTTACTATTAAAATATTTTTCCTGACTGTGAAATTTTTCAGACGTTTCAGAATCTCACCCCTGCCCGCAGCATAAGCCGGTTTGTTCAGTAAAAAGAAAGGAACATCACTGCCAAGCTTTAATGCACACCTGCGAAGAAGCCCCTCTTTGCCTTTTATCCTGAAGTACTTTTTTAAAGCAAGCAGCACTGCTGCTGCATCAGAGCTTCCGCCGCCTAGTCCAGCCCCGGTAGGAATATTTTTCTTAACCTTAATAATAATGTTTACGGGAGTATTTATGCTGAACTCTTTCAGAAATTTTTCAGCTGCTCTGTAACATAGGTTATCTTTTTCCTTAACATTTTTAAGATTTACAGTTTTAACCGAAATGCTGCTTTTTTGGCTGTTTTTAAGCCTTTTTATGCTGATCTGAATTTTATCCGCAAGCTTTAACGGATAAAAAATTGTTTCAAGGTTATGAAAACCGTCTTTTCTTCTGCCGGTAATCCTTAAGCCAAAGTTTACTTTGGCATTTGCAGTAATATTTATTTTATTCGTTTTCATTTATTGGTACAAAATTATAATTTAAAGGGTGCATTACAATATATTTATTAATGATAATCCCGATTTATCCTTCAAAAAAAATCAAATTGAAAATTCATCTATTTTCAGCTATTTTAGCACCCTATGAAAAAATTTATTATACTATTTACTGCATTATTTTGTATTCCTGTATTTTCGCAGATTGTCCCTTTCACAGTAAATCTGGATACATCAATTACAAAAACATCAGACAGCACTCTTCTATATATTACGAATCCAACGAACTATGTTTTAAATATTACTGCAATAAGAACAACCTCACCATTTTTCTTTACCAGAGTTAATACACTTAATATTGCTGCAAATGACAGCACTCCGCTTTGGGTTTTATATTCTTCATTTCATAATTTAACATACAGGTCATTTTTAATACTGGAAGCAAGAGTGCCTAACGGTGGGTTAAAATATTCGCTTGTGTACGGATTTATTGCCACTTCAAAATATCCTGATGCAATCTATGCTTTTACTCAGGGTCTCAGCGATGAAGCCCTTAAATCAGCTTTAAGGACTTTTACAGCTTCCGGTTACATTTCTCTTGGGTACAATGCTGCGCGTGACCGCATGTTTGAAACTGTTGATGATTACGGCGGGGATACAATTGAGTGTATCTATACCGGCAGAAAAATTTATGCCACAACACGCACACAGGCCCAGAACCAGAACTTTGATACAGAACATACATGGCCGCAGAGCAATTTTAATGAAAATGAGCCGATGAGAAGCGATATTCATCATTTATTCCCAACATATTCACCGTCAAATAATGCACGCTCAAATTACCCGTTCGGATTTGTTGTATCTAACATAACTTACCAGGATGGCGGTTCTAAGCTGGGGCGTGATATATATAACAGTATAGTTTTTGAGCCGCGTGATGTGCAGAAAGGAAACACTGCACGCGCTGTATTTTATTTTATCACAAGGTATCAGAATTACGGCAGCTATCTTGCACTGAACCAGGAAACTGCCCTAAGGCAGTTTCATTTAATGGATACTGTTAATGCCCGCGAAAGACTTAGAAATGAAAGAATTAAAACTTACCAGAATAACCGAAATCCATTTGCAGACCACCCTGAATTCGTAGAAAGAATAGGTGCTTTTTACACAGCTTATAACACACCGCCAAAAGCAGAAATTACGGCTTCGCCGTTTGAGGTCAGGTTCGATACTCTCGCTAATCCGGGTGATACTGTAAGCTATTATGTTGCTGTCTGCAATTACGGAAATGCAAATCTGACTGTAAGCAGTGTTACATCAAGTAATCCTGTATTCACGGTAGAAAATTTTCCAACAACTGTTCTGCCTAATCAATACGGTTTTGCAAAGGTTAAATTTACTCCCACAGCTGCTAATACAGCCTATACAGGCGAGCTGACCATTAATAACAGCGACAGCACGCTTAGAGTGTCTTTAAACGGCATCTGCGGCGTTGTTAACGGTATCAGCATAATATCAGGTGAAATTCCCCGAAGCTTCGCCTTAAAACAGAACTATCCTAATCCTTTCAACCCGGTTACTAATATTGAATTCAGCATTCCCGTTTCTTCTGAAGTAAAGCTCGTTATATTTGATATTACCGGTAAACAGGTTGCTCTGTTGCTGGATCAATATTTGCGTGCAGGCACATACAAAGTTGACTGGTCCGCAGCTAAGCTGCCCAGCGGGGTGTATTTTTACAGGTTTACCGCAGAAAACTATTCGCAGACAAGGAAAATGATTTTAATCAAGTAATAATGAAAAAGATTTTCATAACTTCAATTTTTATATCTGCCTTGATTATTTCCTGCTCAAAAGAAGAGCCGCCTGCACCGGGAGATAATGAAATTGTTTATGTATGCGCAAGCAGCTCAGCATCAACTTACCATACCCGCCGCGACTGCGGCTCAATTAAACAGTGCAGCGAAAAAATCCTGGAAGTTACCCGCAGGAAAGCCCGCGAAAATGAACGGATAATCTGCTCGGTTTGCAGCAGAAAAGATTCCGGTGAAATTAACAAAGATACTTTAAAATAAACCTGTTATTATAAAAGGAAAAGGCAGCTTATTAAGCTGCCTTTGGGGGATTGGATTAAGCCGTTCATGCTTTGCTTAGTACTTTTTCTTTCGGGGGATTAAAGTAATAAGCCGGCTCAACATGAGAAACTTTTTCTTTTATATGTCCCAGCATCATTGCCTGTATCTTATTGGCTTCTGCCAGGTTATTCAGCTTTTCAAGATATATATAATGTTTATCCATGTACTTCTTGGCTTCCCTGTAATTGCCTTCAAGTCTGCAGTATTCACTATATATTTTGCTTATCTTGCTAAGATCCTTATAAGATTTGGCTGATTCCGCAAGCTTTTCTGCAATTGAAAGATACCCGGAAGCTTTTTCAGTATCGTTGAACTTTAAATAGAGCTTTGCAAGTCCTGTGTTTATCCTTACAATATTCATAACATCGTTTATCTTTTCTGATACTTCAAGACCATCCATAAAATACTGCTTTGATGTCCTGTAGTCGTTAAGCTCAAAATACAGCTCGCCAAGCTCGCATAATGTATGGTCAACAGAGCTTTTATCGCCAATTTCTTTGTAATACTTTAAAGCACGGTTATAATATTTTATTGCTTCAGGAAAACATCTCATCTTCATATATGCTTTCCCTAAATTTGCATACACCTGCGTTTCTGCCTGCCTGTTGCCGTATCTTTTCATGATTATCATGGCTTCGCTTAAATAAGTGATGGCATTGGAAAAATCTTCCGTATAAATATAAGTTCTTCCGATGTTAGCCAGTGCAAAGCTTTCATCGATCAGATTCTTTTCAGCCATTGTTTTCTTTAATGCCTCGTTAAAATACATCAAAGATTCATAAAAGCTTTCTGTTTCATGATAAACAATGCCAAGATTATTAAACAGGGAATAGTGTACAGGATTTCCGGTGCTTTTGGAAATGCTCAGGCTTTCCAGGTAATTGTTCAGTGATGCCCGTAAATTCCCTGATTGCTGAAATGCAAGTCCCCGGTTTGAAAGTACTGAGGTTTCAAAGTTAAGATCACCGATTGACTGCAGAGTATAAATGCTTTCGTCGTAGAATTCTATTGCTTTATCGAAGCTGCTGAGGTTCAGGTGAACATTCCCGATACCGTTTAGGGTTCTGGAAATACCTGTATTATCATTTATCTGCCTGAAGATAGGCAGTGCATTATCAAAGTATTCTATTGCAGCTTCAAATTCAGAAAGCAGTCTGCAGCTGTAACCTGAATTAAGGTATGCTTTTGCCAGGCCTTTTTTTATATCCTGCAAGTTTAGCTGATTCAGCTGCCTGTTTGCACAGTACCAGAGAAAGCTCTGCATTTTCTTTTCTTGCTATACTGGCTTTCTGTATAAGATCTTCAATACCTTCGGTATTTGAGGGGTAATATTTAATTTTGTTTGCCTGCATGGATTCGGATGTGGTGGTTTAATTTTAAGATTTATTTTACCAATGTCATTTTTTTGATATCATTAAAACTTCCTGCTTCAAGCTTATAAAAATAAATTCCCGAAGCTAACTTTTCTGCATTAAATGTGATTTTATGATTGCCTGCATCAAGCTGCTGATTTATAAGTACGCTTACTTCCTTGCCAAGTACATCAAATACTGTTAATTTAACATTTGTAACTGCTGCAAGATCGAACTGAATACTTGTAACAGGATTAAACGGGTTCGGGAAGTTTTGATGCAGTGAGTATCCTGAAGGAATTTCCGAAATACTTTCAAGATCACTTGTCCAGCCCGGTGATACTGTTGATATATAGGAGCTGCCTGCAGCATTATCCATTATCAATTCACTGTAGCCTGTTACCACTACTGTTCCGCCTTTTGTTGATACATCTGTTGCAAGATCATTTGTATATTCATTCATACTGTACCTGTTTACTTCTAGCTGATTACCGTTATTCTTTTTATATCTTACAGTTGCATAATCAAAATTATTTTCAGTACCGAAACTTCTGCCTGTAATAACAATATTGTTTCTGAAAAGTGAAATAGCTGTTGCTACATCTTCATCATCTCCTGTTCCGTTATATACTTTCACCCATTCCGATGTTCCCTGCCTGTCATATTTTATTGTCAGGTAGTTTACATTTCCAACTGCATTTTCAGTTTCTCCGGTTATAAATACATCTTTATCTTCATCAACAACAATCCCCCAGGCTTTATCATTCTCATTTCCGTTACCATTATATGTTTTGCTCCATACTATATTCCCGGATGTACTGATTCGCGCGGTATATGTATCTGTATTTCCGTCTGAATTAGTAATATATCCTGTTATATAAGCATTATCGCTTTCATCAACTACAATGCCCCATGCTTTATCCTCCTGGCCGCTCCGCCATCAACTGTTTTCATCCATCTCTGCACGCCGTTTCTGCTGTATTTTATAACAGCTATATCTGTATTTGTACCTGATGCTGTTATAAAACCGCAAACAAGTACATTTCTGTCTTTATCTATTGCAATAGAAGTTCCTTCAGCATTCAAATTGGATGAACCGTCTTCGATTGCCGTCCATAAAATATCGCCTGAACGGTCAATTTTCATTGTGAATATATCTGTATTTCCGTCAGTTCCGGTTGTATAACCTGTTACATAGATATCATCGCGGTTATCTACAGCAATTGCAACCCCTTTATCAACAACCGCATTTGTTGTAACCGAAAAAGATCTAGCCCACAATAAATTTCCCTGTTTTGAATACTTTAAAATGACAGCATCTTTTGATCTTCCGGTATTTTGTGCATACCCTGTAACGTAAATATTATCATTATCATCAATACATATTCCTAAACCTTCGTCATCGGAATTAGCAGTTCCGTTATAGCTTCGAACCCATACTGTATCACCCTGGGAGTTATATTTTATTGTCACTATATCGTTCCCTGTGGCTGATTCCTGTGTGTACCCTGTTACATAACTGAAATTACCTTCGCAAACTACAGCGTTTCCTTTGGAACTTGCAAAGTTAACATCGCCTGATTTAAAACCGTAATTTGCTACCCACTGGGAATTGATAAAACTTAAATTGGATAGGACGAACAGTGCTAATATGAGCTTTTTCATGATATATTTTTTTTAATTTTTAATTTTTTCTCTTATAAATCAGTTTTCATTTTTAGTTTAAACCCGGATTAATAAACAGGCGGTAATTTAATACCGCCTGTTTGGGGGATTGGGTTTAAGCCGATCATGCTTTGCTTAATGCTATCTCTTTCGAGAGATTTAAGTAATAAGCCGGCTCAACATGAGAAACTGTATCTTTTATATGCCCAAGCATTAATGCCTGTATCTTGTTGGCTTCTGCGAGGTTGTTCAGCTTTTCAAGATATTTATAATGTCTGTCCATGCATTGCTTAGCTTCTTTGTAATTGCCTGTCAGGCTGTAATTATCACTGTATATCTTGCTTATTTTGCTAAGATCTTTATATGACTTGGCTGTTTCCGCAAGCTTTTCAGCTATTGAAAGGTAACTTGCTGCTTTTTCAGTATCGTTGAATTTTAAATACAGCTTTGCAAGCCCTGAATTAATCCTTACGATATTCATCACATCATTGATCTTCTGTGATACTTCTAAACCATCCATAAAATACTGCTTTGATGTTTTGTAATCATTAAGCTCAAAATACAGCTCGCCAAGCTCACATAATGTATGGTCAACAGAGCTTTTATCGCCAATTTCTTTATAGTACTTTAAAGCGCGGTTATAATATTTAATTGCTTCAGGAAAACATCTCATCTTCATGTATGCTTTTCCTAAGTTGGCAAAAACCTGTGTTTCTGCCTGCCTGTTGCCGTACTTTTTCATGATTATCATGGCTTCGCTTAAATATGTGATGGCATTGGAAAAATCTTCCATATAAATGTAAGTTCTGCCAATGTTAGCCAGTGTAAAGCTTTCATCAATTAAGTTCTTTTCTGCCATGGTTTTCTTTAATGCTTCTGTGAAGTACATTAAAGATTCATAGTAGCTTCCTGTTTCCAGGTAAACAATACCAAGGTTATTGAATAATGCGTAGTGAACGGGTGAACCGTTGCTCTTGGAAATGCTTAAGCTTTCAAGATAATTGTTTAATGCTGCTTTCAGGTCGCCGTTCTGCTGGTATGAAAGGCCGCGGTTCGTTAAAACCGTTGCTTCAAATGCAAGGTCGCCAATTGACTGCAGAGCGTAGATACACTCATCGTAATATTCAATTGCTTTGGCAAAATTGCTTAAGCTGTAATATACGTTTGCAATTGCATTCAGTGTTCTTGTTTCGCCTTTTTTATCTTCAAGTTTTTTGTATAAGTTCAAAGCTTCCTGGTAATACTCAAGAGCAGCTTCAAAATTTGAAGATAACCTGCA
>LLZO01000310.1 GCA_001567545.1 Candidatus Tepidiaquacellales bacterium OLB5 | reverse complement strand
ACTCAATGCACTCTTAACTGCATCCCGAGGTATCGCCGCACGTTACGCACTTTAAGCATGTACCGTTGCGCACCATTGTTAAGCTGCCGCAGCTCTGGCAGATATCGCCCGTATAGCCTTTCTGCTTTGCCTGGCGTATCTTTTCTGCCTCTTCGCTCACACTTACGTTCTTAATAGTAGCAGCACCTGTCATCTGTATGCCTAATGGACCGCCTGAAATGGTCTGCGATGGACTTACTGACGGACCGTTTGTAACGGGCTCGCTTACTTTAACCGGTGTTACAGGTGTAACCTTGTTTACAGGCTCATCAATAAAACGCTCGCTGTATACTTCCTCGTCCTCAAAATCAGTTTCGTTATCAAGCTTGCTTATGCTGTCAATAGGGCTTGTTCTCATCTCGGTTTCCTGCGAAATATGCGAGAGGTCGTTTCTGCCCAAATATGTAACTGCAAGCTCGCGGAATATATAATCAATAAGCGAGGTAGTCATTTTAATATTGGGGTTGCCTATAACTATTCCGTTTGGCTCAAAGCGTGTATATACAAATGCATCAACAAATTCCTCTAATGGCACGCCGTGCTGCAGGCCAAGCGATACTGCTATAGCAAAGCAGTTCATTAAGCTGCGGAACGCAGCGCCTTCGCGGTGCATATCAATGAATATCTCGCCAAGCTGGCCGTTTTCATACTCACCGGTGCGTAAATAAACGCTGTGAGTGCCTATTTTAGCCTTTTGTGTGTACCCGCGGCGGCGGAACGGCAGTTTTCTGCGTTTTGCTATATAACGGTGAATAATCCTCTCGGCTATCCTGATAATATCATTTGGTTTGCTCATAGTGTCGGCAATTTCCTCAGATTCATGCTCAAAATCCTCGCCATCGCTTACAGAGTTCAGCGGCTGTGAAAGCTTGCTTCCATCCCTGTAAAGCGCATTAGCCTTAATACCCAGCTTCCAGGAAAGCATGTAAGCATGCTTCATGTCCTCTATGGAAGCCTCGTTGGGCAGGTTAATGGTTTTGCTTATTGCGCCGCTGATAAACGGCTGTGCTGCAGCCATTATCTTTATATGCGCATCTGCTGAAATGAACCGGGTGCCTTTTTTGCCGCATTTGTTAGCGCAGTCAAATACTGCATAATGCTCTTCCCTTAAATGCGGAGCGCCTTCTACTGTCATTGTTCCGCAAACGAAATCGTTTGCAGCTTCAATATCTTCTTTTGTGAATCCAAGCGCTTTAAGGATATTAAAATTGTAGTCATCAAGCTGTTCATCGGTAAATCCAAGGGTATCCTTGCAGAAATCAGCCCCGAGCGTGTATTTATTGAATACAAAGCTGATATCAAATGCCGATGGCAGAGATTTTTCTACCTGTGCCAGTACTTCGGCGGTAAATCCTTTTTCTGCCAGAGCGGCGGGATTTATTCCCGGGCATCCAATAATTGAACCGTGACCGGTGCAGTATTTAATTATATCGTGAATCTCATTTTCGGTATATCCAAGCTTTTTTAATGCAGGCGGCACTGATTCATTAATAATCTTAAAGTACCCGCCCCCGGCAAGCTTTTTGAACTTAACAAGCGCAAAATCAGGCTCAACACCGGTTGTGTCGCAATCCATTACCAGCCCTATTGTGCCGGTCGGGGCAATTACCGTTACCTGCGCATTGCGGTAACCGTAACGCTCACCAAGATCCAGTGCCAGGTCGCTGTCTTCCCTTGCGGCAGCAAGCAAAGCATCAGGGCAGTAGCGTTTGTTTATTCCAACGGGATAAATTGAAAGACCCTCATATTCTTCATTTGGCACATTATAGGCAGCCCTGCGGTGATTGCGGATAACACGCAGCATATTCTGCTCGTTTTCCTTAAAGCGCGGGAATGTACCCAGCTCCTTAGCTATTTCTGCAGAAGTTGCGTATGAACGCATATGCAGAATCGAAGTAAGCGCGCCTGTGATAGCCAGGGCTTCCTGTGAATCATACGGAATACCCTGAAGCATTAATAATGCCCCGAGGTTTGCATAACCAAGCCCAAGCGTACGGTAATCGTATGAAAGCCTTGCAATTTCACGGCTGGGGAACTGCGCCATCAGCACACTGATCTCGAGGACAATTGTCCACAGCCTTGCGGCATGGCGGTATGCTTTTATATCAAACTGTTCTTTATCAAAATTGTAGAACTTAACCAGGTTCAATGATGCCAGGTTGCAGGCAGTATCATCAAGGAACATATATTCACTGCAGGGATTTGATGCTTTAATTTCTCCCCCGGCCGGGCAGGTATGCCATTCATTAATAGTGGTATGATACTGTATTCCGGGGTCAGCACATGCCCATGCAGAATATGAAATCTGTTCCCAAAGGTCCCGGGCTTTCAGTTTTTTGCAGGCAACGGGCTCTCTTCCTTCTTTTTTGGCTTTATTAAGCTCAACTCTCCAGTACAGGTCCCATGTTCCGTCATTTTCTACAGCCTTCATGAATTCATTTGTAGCGCGAACGCTGTTATTGCTGTTCTGCCCTGAAACTGTGAGGTAAGCCTCGCTGTTCCAGTCTGTATCATAAGTTGGGATATGAATTTCCTTTACACCAAGCTTTGCAAGATGAATAACCCTGTCTATATAATTTTCAGGGATGAGTGATTTCCTTGCATCGCTTATAGCCCTGGCAAGATGTTTGTTCTGTCTTTTATCGAACGGGTCGTTTTCCGGGTGAACCTCGAAACAGGCTTTAATAACCTTGTTTAAATGAATGTTCATCAGCTTGCTGCCTGTGACAAGATCGGCAACTTTCTGCTCTTCAACAACTTTCCAGTTGATATACTCTTCAATATCAGGATGGTCAAGATCAAGCGTGACCATTTTAGCAGCGCGGCGTGTTGTGCCGCCTGATTTAATTGCTCCCGCAGAGCGGTCGCCGATACGCAGGAATGACATAAGCCCGGAAGATTTTCCTCCGCCGCTAAGGGGCTCATTTGACCCTCTTAAATTAGAGAAATTTGAGCCTGTACCTGAACCGTATTTAAAAAGCCTTGCTTCACGAACCCAAAGGTCCATAATTCCGCCTTCGTTCACCAGGTCATCGCTGACTGACTGGATAAAGCAGGCATGAGGCTGCGGATGTGTATATGCGTCTTCGGATTTTTTAAGCTCGCCGGTTTTGCCGTCAACATAATAATGGCCCTGTGCAGGTCCTGAAATTCCGTATGCCCAGTGCAGGCCTGTATTGAACCATTGAGGCGAGTTAGGAGCAGCCATCTGCTGGGCAAGCATATAACAATGTTCATTATAGAATGCAAGCGCATCATCTTCTGTGTTAAAATAGCCGTATTTCCAGCCCCAGTAGGTCCAGCAGCCTGCAAGGCGGTTAAAAACCTGCCTGCTGTCTGTTTCGCTCATATAACGGTCAGAATCAGGTATATCCTTCATTGCGTCAAAATCAGGCTCAGAAGCCTGGAGCCAGACCGGAACTCCTTCTTCATGAACGCGTTTTAATACACGCGGGATACCTGCCTTGCGGAAATATTTCTGTGAAAGGATATCTGTTGCAACCTGTGACCAGTGTTTAGGCACAACAATATCGATCATCTCGAAAACTATCGAGCCATCGGGGTTTCTTATTACTGATGTGCGTTTATCAAATTCAATTTTATCATAGGGATTGTTCGATTCACCTGCAAACAGTCTGTCTATCTTCATGCGGCAAGAAATTTAAAAATTTTCGGAAATCTTTTTATTAAAATTTAATACATCATTAACAGCGGGGTAACATCTGAATACTATCTTAAATCCGGCAGGGGTTATGCTTCAGTTTTTGATCCAAAAAGCTTTCCTTAAATCTACCTTGATTAGCTTCTGTTAACGATTGGATTCAAAATTAACAGAACAAAATTGAAAATGCAAATTACATCGTAAGAAAAAATTATCCCCAAATACTTGACAAGCCGTAAAGCCTTGTACAGAGCGAACTTTTACTTTTTGAAGTAAAAAATTTTTTTTTAAATTTTTTGGCAGGATATTTGAACGGTGATTTTTGCGGATATCTCTCATTATTTTAATTGATAACAGGTGTTTTGATTTAATAAAAAAAAAATTTGTATATAATTATTACCCTATAGATAAATTTCTGCTGTTTAAATTTAATAAATATTATTATTCGGTTTAATTATATGTAAAGAAATTTAATCACTGAAAATTTTACTGATCATCATCATTATATATATTAATTGATTTGTAATATCAGAAAAATTAAATCGATAAATTAAATATATCAGTTTAATTACTTAAATTTTCATTACAGATTTTTCAGGATACCGGACCTTTCAACACTTTAAAATTGTATTATATATTTTTTCAATCGGGTTTTATGGATGTTAATCAGTACAATATAATATAGTACAAATATAAAAGCGCAGATATAATTATGTGTAAAATTTTCAATTTTTAAAGCTTTCGTGCTTTAAGGGGTATTGGTGGATTTTTAAAATGCCTGTATTTACCGGTAAATTTTCCGATAAAATAGACAACGGGAATCATTACTTTCTTAACAAAAACGGCATTTCAGGCATGTCGTATTCACTTTTATACCTGTGAATAAGATAAGCGCCGTCAAAAAATTCAGGCTGCGGTTTTCCTGATTTTTTCTGCGCTTCAAATATAGCAGAAAGAAAAAAAATAATACTGTGCGCAGGTTTAATGTAACCGGTGCAGTTAAGTTCTGTACTGCCTGAATTCCAGAACTTATGCGGCACTCCTCTTTTAAAAAGCGCTTTATCTCCAGCCCGGGCAACTACAGGTTCTTCACCCATAATCTGGTATGTCATTTCTCCCGATACAACAAAAAGCTCCTCATCCTGCTGTAAATGTGTATGCATGATTGGACCTGCCCCCGGATGAACAAAATTTTCAACAATTAATTTTTCTTCACCGCCTTCCATTACGGATGATCTGAAAATCAACTTTTCACCCAGCCCGTTTTCAATTATCACAGGAAATTCATATTTCATAAATTAAAAAATTATTTTTTACAAAAAATTTTACAAATATAACGTTAATTCAGTATTATTCAATGAAAATGACTGCAATATAAAATACAAAAATAAAAAACCCGCAATTTTGCGGGTTTTAAAGTTAAATATTATTAATAAATTTATTTAATCAGTACCATTTTCTTGGTAGCGGTAAATTCACCAGCAGATAAAACATAAAAATAAACACCGCTTGGATAATCTGCCGCATCAAAATCATAATTAAATGTTCCTGCACCAAGATTCTGATTAACAAGCTCCGATACTTCATTTCCTGCTGCATCAAATACCTTTAATGTAACAAGTGATGAGACCGGTATTTCAAACCTGATATTGGTTACAGGATTGAACGGGTTAGGATAATTCTGCTGCAGGCTGAAACCCGATGGAATTTCTGTACTGATAAGTGTAATGCCTATCGGAATACATCCGTTTGAAGTAAGCAGGCTTGCTCTTGGACCGTTTAGCGCAGCGTTCATCCTGGTTGACTGGCCCTGGGTAAACAGATTCATACATGCATCATTTGAATAATCCATATAATTCATAAACATTACCCCCGGGCTGACCGGCTGGCAGGCATCAGTTTTCGGGAATGTTGGGCAGCCAACATTTTCAGGTCCCTGCAGAGGTGTATCTGCTACCTGATCATCCTGGTTGCAGTCAGGTTCATCACCCCAGATGTGGAACAGGTTCAGCCAGTGTCCAACTTCATGAGTAACTGTTCTGCCTTTATCATACGGCGGATTTACCACACCGACAGTGCCAAAAGCTGAAAACAGGTTAACGGTACCGTCTGTTTGCGGATTACCGCCCGGAAATTGCGCATAACCAAGCAAACCGCCGCCTAAATTGCATGTATAAATATTCAGGTACCTGTCACGGTCCCAAATATCATGGCCGCCCTGTGCAGTAAAAAAGATACGCTGGTCAGCCGAGCCGTTAAATGCTGTTATGCTGGTTGATGTTCTTGTAATCCCGGTTGTCGGATTTCCGTTCGGGTCGCGCTGGGCAAGGCAGAACAGTATCTGTGTATTTGCTCCTATCGGTTTCCATACAGCGGGAGTCTGGCTGGTATCAGCATTAAGCCTTGCAAAATCCTGGTTAAGCACAGCAATCTGAGAAAGTATCTGCGCATCAGAAATATTCTGCTGCGGTGTATTATATACAACATGCACAACAACAGGTATTGTAATAACAGACCGGTTTTCTGATGGCTGAAAATTTTTAGTGAATTCTTCGATGCGCTCCCTGTTCTTCCTGAATTCAGGGTTTAGCTGCATCTGCAGCTCGTTGAATTCATTTGTTTCACAGGTTCTTTGCTTGTTTAAAGTAACGGGTGTATTATTATCATCACCCAAAAAGCTGTACCCGGCAAAAAGTAAAGCTAAAACAGCAAAAAGCGAAACAGTTTTAAAAACATTCTTTAAATGATCTTTCATAAATATGATTTTAATTAATGAAAATTTGAAAGCAAGATAAGTTAATTTGTTCAGAAAAACAAATTTATGTTTTTAAATAATTTAAATAAAAAGCGCTCGATTTTAGAGCGCTTTTATTTAAAATAGTATATTTTCCCTTTACTGCAGAACCGGGAGCTGAACTTTTTTCTTTGCCTTTTTCTTGGGCGGTTTTTCTATGTTCCTGCCGCGCTTGAGCACAATGTGCTCTTCCTGTACATCAGGATATTCATATACTTCATTCTTAAAGTTGCGAAGTATTATTTTTTCCTTATCACGTGCAAGTACATATTCAGGCAGTAACGGGATTTTTCCCCCGCCGCCTGGCGCATCAATAACAAACTGCGGAACTGCAAGCCCGCTGATATGTCCGCGCAGATTATCCATAATTTCCAAACCTACATCAATTGGTGTGCGGAAGTGATTAGCGCCTTTGGTTAAGTCTGCCTGGTATATGTAATACGGTCTAACCCTGATTGCAAGAAGTTTCTTCATCAGTTCCTTCATAACTTCAGGGTCATCGTTAACACCTTTAAGCAGAACGGTCTGGCAGCCAACGGGAACGCCGGCATTTACAAGCATTTCACACGCTTTAGTGCTTTCAGGGGTAATTTCCCACGGGTGATTAAAATGTGTGTTAACATAAATGGGGTGGTATTTCTTCAGCATTTCGCATAACTGCGGAGTAATTCTCTGCGGAAGCACGCACGGCATTTTTGTGCCAAGCCTTATTATCTGAATATGCGGTATTTCCCTGAGGCGGGCAAGAACTTTTTCAAGCATTGCATCCGTCAGCATCAGCGGGTCGCCGCCTGAAAGAATTACATCACTGATTTCAGTATGCTGCTCTAAGTATTGAAATGCAGCTTCAAGCTCTTTCATATTGATTTTACTTGAATCGCCTACCTTACGCTTTCGCGTGCAGAACCTGCAGTATAAGCCGCACTGGCTGGTAGTTAAAAACAGCGCTCTATCCGGGTAACGGTGAGTAATATTAGGAACCGGGCTCATTTCATCTTCGTTAAGCGGGTCTTCAGGTGCATCTATATCATACAGCTCTATCTCATCAGGCACAGCCTGCAGCCAGATAGGGTCGCCGGGATAGCGGATGAGGCTGAGATAGTATGGATTAATCCTTGCCTGGAAGAAATCGTCGAGCCTTTCAGCAACTTCTTTTTTGATTCCGAACTGATCGACAAGCTGGTCTACTGAGCTTACGCTTTGTTTTAACAGCTGCTGCCATAGTTCCATAAAATATTAACTCCTTGTTTAGTTTTTGGATTCCCCCTGAACATTTAATTAAATAACAGGAGGTTTCACAGGGTTCCGTACTTTAATTTTCCGGGTACCTTACCTGAAGAGGCTTTCTCTTACAGGTATTTGCGGTAGATGACCAGGTCATCGCCGCTTCTGTAAAAATCTTTAATGATAGTCTGCAGTTCGTAGCCGCATTTAATGTAGAACTTGCGTTCATTTTCATATTCCGGCTTTCCGCTTGTTTCTATCAGTATAATTTTTCCGCCGCTTCCTGAAAGATCTTCTTCCATATGCTTTACCAGCCTGCTGCCCATCCCTTTTCCGTGGGTATTGGGGTCAACTGCTATCCAGTAAAGATCATATGTCCAGTCAGTCAGCGGTCTTTTTCCGTAACAAATGTAACCTGCTGCTTTTTTTGTAACTTCGTTCTCAATCACATAAATTATATAATCAGTCTGCTTTGCATCGTTCAGGTAAACATCAATCAGCTCAATTGCAACTTTTATCTCATCATCGTTAAAATGCTTTGTATCAATAAGTATCGTTTGAATCTTTTCCCTGTCACCTTGTATTAACTTTCTTATCATTTAATTACAACCTGCAATTATCAATCTGTAATCTGTAACTTTGAAACCTGCAACCTGCAACCTGCAACCTGTAACCTACTTAACTCCCCACCTTTTAAGCGCAAATTTTATAATTTGCTGTATCAAAAAGCTGTATTCCCACCCGTGAGCCTTTGCGCTGCGTGTAAAACCTGTATCTTCGGGCACGTCGCTTGCTATATCGGGATTTGGATTCAGCTCAAGCACATACGGCACACCGTCTTTTAATCTCATATCAACCCTCGCATAATCAGCAGCTCCAAGCAGCCTGTAAACCTTCTTAGCCGTTTCCTGAATTACCTGTACTTCCTTATCGCTTAAATTCTGCGCAGGACAAACTGCCTTTGTATTTTCAAACTCAACGGTCTTATACATCCATTTGCTGTTATAGCTGATTATCTTGGGATAATCATCAGGCAGACCCGTAAAATCAATTTCGCTTATGGGAAAAGTTATCAGCTCATCATTTCCAACAACACTCACGTTAATTTCCCTTCCTTCGATGTATTCTTCAACCAGCGCAGGCTGTTTGTGCTCTTCAAGCACGTATTCGATCCTTTTCTTAAGCGCAGCTTCGTTTGTTACCACTGATTCATTGGTAATGCCAATACTTGCATCTTCGCGTGATGGCTTTACTATCATCGGGAACTTATGTCCGTTAAGATGAAAGCTTGATGAAGCTGTTACAAAATGTTTTGCCGTAGGTATTCCGTTCTGGTTTAAAATTGATTTAACCAGCGGTTTGTTCAGCGCAAGACCAAGTGTAAATGCGCGGGAGCCTGTGTACGGAATCTTAAGCAGCTCGAACAATCCGGCAATGTTCATTTCCTGTGTAGGATCGCCGTCAACGCTTTCGCAAAGATTAAAGATTATATCAGGCTTATTTTCATTAAGCTCTGTGATAAGCTTGTTTATATCAAGCGCTACGGGAACTATCTTGGTATTATGCTCAAGCGGTGCTAAAGCGCGTTCAACACTTTTAACTTCATCTAGCACACCGTATTCGCTCATATCAATAGCATCAGGCAATGCATCAATATCTACATCTGTGCCTTCGTAAACCGGACCCTGTGCATACTGCACGGGATCATTAAAAATTATCGATATGTTTAACTTTTTGCTCAATCTGCTTTCTTCTTTTATGCTGAACTTGTTTCAGCATCAGCTTTTTTGCTTTTCAGTATTTAGACCCCTGAAGCAAGCTCAGGGTGACATTTTTTTTTCACTATTCACATTTCACATTTCACTTTTCACTTTTTTATTCCATATCTTTCTATTGCCAGGTTTAAAACTTTCTGTATCAGCGCGTCATAATTCATTCCAACTTCCCTTGCTGCTTTGGGGAAACAGGAGTTATCATCCGGGTTCGGTAAAATACCCGGCAGCGGATTTATTTCAATTATATACGGTTCATTATTAGAATCACACCTTACATCCATTCTTGCCCAGTCGCGTATACGCAAAGCATGATAAGCCCGTTTGCATATATCTTCTATCTTACGGGTCAGCTTTTCGCTTATCTTTGCCGGACATGAAAATATATCCAGCTTGTTTTCCCTGGTATCAAAATACCATTTTACCTCGTATGAGTAAATTTTTGGGAAATCAGCCGGTAAACAATCCAGATTTATCCCTACAATTGGCAAAACCTGAACATTTTCGCCGTTTCCAATAAGTGCAACGGTGAATTCCTGACCATCCAGAAAATCCTCTATTATAGAGTGCTGGTTATAATTTTCCTTAATTCTTGTTATTTCGCGATTTAACTCTTCCTTATTATTAACTACGCTACTATTATATATACCTTTGCTGGAACCCTCGTGAAGCGGTTTGACAAAAGCTGGATATTTGACCTTTGGGTAGCCGTTTACATGAGTATCGGTAATGAAAAAGCCCGGATTCGGAACGCCGTAATAGGTTAAAATCTCCTTGCAGCGTGATTTATCGTGGCAGTTTCCAATTGTTATGGGATCGCTTGCAGTATAGGGTATGTTAAGCATTTCAAGCATTGCGGGAATGTGTGATTCGCGGGATGCGCCGCCGAAACCTTCTGCCATGTTGAAAACTATATCTGGTCTGGCAGCGCGGAGCTTTTCAAAAGCATTTTCATCAGCTTCAATACGTATTACATCGTGGCCTGCTTTTTTAATTGCATTTTCAACAGCAGAAATCGTTTCTTCATCATCCCACTCAGCATAAACATCGCTAATACGGTGGGAATAATTGCTGATGAGATTTTCATCAATGTAATTTCCGGGGACGCTGTTCCCCGGGAAGTTTTTCCCGTTCTGAACTTTCTGATCCTGTCCTTCGGATACCTGTTCAGTTTCTTTTTTTATGTTGTAAGTAAATCCTACCCGCAAAAAGTGTTTACTTAGCTCCTTTGCTTTTAATTTGATGATGAAAATTTTTTTTTATACTTCCAAAACTTTTTTTATAAAAATTTTTTTTACGGTATACACTTCACCATTCAAAAATCACTGCAAATATAACATTCTATCACTCATAGTCAATAGGTAAACGAAAAAAATGAAAAAAAATTTTTTTATCCGTCATAAAAAATATTTTCAAAAAA
>LLZO01000309.1 GCA_001567545.1 Candidatus Tepidiaquacellales bacterium OLB5 | reverse complement strand
TATCATCCAGCAGCCTGTTTGCATCATCAAACAGCTTTTTTGCTTCACTGCCGTATTTATTATCCTGTAAAATTGCCGGATACCTGCCTTTTAGCTCCCACGTTAAAAAGAACGGGGTCCAGTCGATTTTTTCGCGAATCTTTTCCAGCGGGAAATTATCAAACACTTTATTGCCTGTAAATGCAGGTTTTGTTATTACTGAATTTTCCCAATCTGTTTTTAAGCTCCTTTTCCTAGCCTCTTCTATCTTAAGATACTTTTTCTCATCTTTCCTGCCTTTATGTGATATTCTCATTCTGTCATATTCCTGCTTAACAGAATGAATAAATCCTTCGCGGTTATCTTTATTCATAAGACTTCCAGCAACAGTAACACTGCGGGAAGCATCCAGTACATGCACAGTCGGACTTGAATAATTCGGTGCAATTTTAACAGCAGCATGTATTTTAGATGTTGTTGCTCCGCCGATAAGCAGAGGCACTTTAAAACCTTTGCGTTCCATTTCCTTTGCAACATGAACCATTTCATCCAGCGAAGGTGTGATTAGTCCGCTTAAGCCTATTATATCAACATTTTTTTCAATAGCTGTTTCCAGTATCTTATCTGCCGGCACCATTACACCAAGATCAATTACTTCGTAATTATTGCAGCCAAGCACTACCCCCACAATATTTTTACCGATATCATGCACATCACCTTTAACAGTTGCCAGTAGTATCTTTCCGTTCACGCTTGCAGCTCCTGCAGCTTTTTCCGCTTCTATAAACGGCGTTAAGTAAGCGACTGATTTCTTCATTACCCTGGCGCTTTTTACAACCTGGGGCAGGAACATCTTGCCGGAACCGAAAAGATCGCCAACAACATTCATGCCGTCCATCAACGGTCCTTCAATAACATCCAGCGGCTGAGGATATTTCTGCCTGGCTTCTTCGGTATCAGCATCAATAAATTCCGTAATTCCCTTTATCAGCGCGTGTTTTAGTCTTTCTTCAACAGGCGCATTTCGCCAAGCATTATCCTGTTCAATTACTTTACCCTTTGATTTAACAGATTCAGCAAACTCAACCAGCCTTTCGGTTGCATCAGGTCTGCGGTTAAGCAGTACATCTTCAACACGTTCTAGAAGCTCTTTGGGAATTTCGTCATACACTTCTATCATACCTGCATTAACAATTCCCATATCCATCCCCGCTTTAATTGCATGATAAAGAAAAGCTGAATGCATTGCTTCTCTTACAACATTGTTTCCGCGGAATGAAAATGAAATATTGCTCACTCCCCCGCTTACTTTTGCAAGCGGAAGGTTTTCCTTTATCCACTTTGTTGCGTTAATGTAATCAACAGCGTAATTGTTATGCTCGTCTATTCCGGTAGCAACTGTAAGTATGTTTGGATCAAAAATAATATCCTGCGGCGGAAAGCCGACCTTCCTGGTCAGTATATCATAACATCTTTTGCAGATTGCAATTCTTCTTTCATAGCTATCAGCCTGCCCATTCTCATCAAATGCCATAATTATAACAGCCGCACCGTAAAGCTTTACTTTGCGGGCGTGTTCTATGAACTTCTCTTCGCCTTCTTTTAAACTAATAGAGTTTACAATACCCTTGCCCTGAAGGCATTTTAATCCCGCTTCAATAATTTCCCATTTGGATGAATCCAGCATTACAGGAACTTTTGCAATATCCGGCTCAACAGCAACAAGCTTCAGGAACTTCTCCATTGCTGCCACACCATCTATCATACCCTCATCCATATTAATATCTATGACCTGGGCGCCGCTTTCAACCTGCTGCAGGGCAACGCTTAGAGCTTCTTCGTAGTTTTCTTCACGTATCAGCTTTGCAAATTTTGCAGAGCCGGTGATATTTGTACGCTCGCCAATATTAACAAAATTAGTCTGCGGAGTTACGTTCAGTGCTTCCAGCCCGCTTAACCTTAAATACGGGTGTATTTCAGGAATTTTCCTTGGCGGTATATCCTTTAGTAATGTTGTTATTTGCCTTATATGATCCGGGGTTGTGCCGCAGCAGCCGCCAACAAGATTCAAAAATCCGCTCTTCGCAAACTCAAGCAGCAGCTCTGCTGTTTCCCTTGGAAGTTCATCATATTCTCCAAATTCATTGGGCAAGCCTGCATTGGGATATACACTTATATATACATTAGCTTTCTCGGAAAGCTCTTCTACATACGGCCGCATTTCCTTCGCGCCTAAAGAGCAGTTCAGGCCTACGCTCAATAAACCGGCATGGCTTATCGAATTCCAGAATGCTTCAACGGTCTGACCTGAAAGCGTCCTTCCGCTGAGATCTGTAATAGTTCCTGAAACCATCACAGGCAGCTTCCTGCCTATCTTATCGAAATATTCATTTATTGCATATAGGGCAGCTTTACAGTTCAGCGTATCAAACACAGTTTCAACAAGCAGAATATCAACTCCGCCATCAATTAAACCGCGAACCTGTTCAAGATATGATTCTTTTATCTGGTCAAATGTTACAGCTCTGAAACCCGGATCATTAACATCAGGTGAAAGTGAAAGAGTTTTGTTCATAGGCCCGATAGCGCCTGCAACAAATCGTGGTTTACCGGGTGTTTTGGATGTAAATTTATCAGCGGCTATTCTAGCCAGCTTCGCTGATTCAAGATTTATTTCATAAACAAATTCTTCAGTATGATAGTCGCCCTGGGATATTGAAGTTGAATTGAACGTATTTGTCCCTACTATATCACTGCCGGCATCAAGATACTCCTCGTAAATTTCAGAAATTATCTTCGGCTGAGTGATATTCAAAATATCGTTATTGCCTTTCAGGTCATGTGGATGGTCTTTGAATCTTTCTCCCCTGAAATCAGCTTCGCTGAGCATGCGTTTCTGAATCATAGTGCCGCGCGGACCGTCAAGGAATACAATACGTTTCTTTAATTCTTCAAATAATCGCGATATCATAAATTGAGATTTATTTCCTGATCTTTGCTTCTTTTAATTCTGCAGTGCGGGAAAACCTTGATATAAGCTCATAAATTCCAAACATTGCAGTTACATAAAAAAGATCTCCGCCAAGTGAATTGCGGAAGAAAGGTATTGCCAGTGTGTAACACTCTATTAAGCCTTTTAAGTTCATTTCATACATCATTCCGCTTAACCATACACCAAAGTTTGTTACTGCAAAAAATACTATAGATGATACAAGTGTTGTCCCGGCAATGTAGCCTGCTTTGGATAAACCCTGTTTTGTTTCAACTCTTTTCTTAAGCCACAAACCTATTAATGCAACAAGTGCGAATGCACCGTACACCCATTCAATACCGGCGTAAAAGCCGATGAATAGATCGCTCAGCAGCATTGCTGCTATCGGCAATATGAAAGCATATTTTTTATCCATATAAACAGCAGCAAAAAGTGCTATTGCCGCCACAGGGGCAAAATTCATCGGATGGGGAATGAGGCGTGAAAAAGCCGCGAATAAAATTAATACTGCAGCTATAATAAAGTTTGTCATTTTAGAGTTATTCATGTTATAATTTCTCCTGTTATTGATATTTAAAATTTATTTCTATTTTATAATTCCTTAGAGGCATCGGGTATCCCGGCAGAACGGAATAATCTTCATTCAGAATATTGTTGATTTTAAACCTAATGTCTGTTTTTAAACCTGAAAAGTTAAATCCTGCACCAATATTTCCGTCAAAAACATCATACCGGGGTACATACTGAGTATTTTCAAAATTCGAGTACCTTCTGGTTGAAAAATTATAAAACAGACTAAAAGATACATATTTTAATAATTTACTTGTAGTCAAATAATTCATCATAATTGAGCCTTTTACCATCTCTTTTGGAAGGTAAATTAATTGTTTACCGTAAGATGGATCACCCGGAAAATCCTCGCTTTTTTTAATTGCACTGCCAAAACTATAATTAAACCCAATATTTGCCAATATGTATTTGTTGAGTTTAAATTCACTTTT
>LLZO01000308.1 GCA_001567545.1 Candidatus Tepidiaquacellales bacterium OLB5 | reverse complement strand
TTGCACCTGCACAAAGCATTTTTATGCAGGGCAACAACATCAATGCAGTATTCAGAACTGACGGATATTTTAATTACGATAAAGTCACTTTCATGAATGGTGATGCAGGATTTATATGGCCCGCAACTTCTACCCTAAGAATGACTGCAATATTTGCTACAGGAATCTGGATAGGAGCTAAAGTCGGACCTCAGCGGGAACTAAGACTAGCTGCTTCAATGTTTAATTCACATTATTCACCGGGAAATATACCTGTAATAGGACAGGTTCCTCCACAATCTGTTTGTAATGATCCATCCTGGAGAGGTTATTATGTGCAATTGACAGACCCTTCATTATTTTCAGGGGGAACTCGTTATAAAACAGCCGGCGGCAGACAGTATACATTCAATTATGATTCATGGGCAGCCTGGCCAGTACAAAAAGGCGCACCTTATGTAGAAGTGAACGGAATACCCGGGTACCAGCCGGCATGGAACGGAGACAGACCAGGTATAGGCAACGGTATGACTGCAAGACCGGAAGAATTGCTGTATATGGTATTTATGGATTATACAAATTGCAGGGATACCTTGCATTATTCTGAATCTAGCCTTCCCGGAGGCACTCCTCCTTTAAGTGTTGAAGTTCATCAAATGGTTTTTAATTTCAATTGCATTCCTTTACGTGATATGTATTTTATAAAATACTGGATTATTAATAAAAGTATTTTAACATGGGATAGTACATTTATTTCATCAGTTAATGATTTTGATGTCGGTGACGCAAGCAATGATCAAACTGGCTGCGATTCGATTAAAAATCTTACTTTTACTCACAATATGTTTAATTCTGATGGAGTATACGGTATAAACCCTCCTGCTATTGGAATCCGGTTTCTGCAATCACCATTAAAATATACAGGAAATAATTTTGATACAGCAAAATTACCCTATGATACAATTTCAGGATATAAATTAACCGGATTGACAGGTTTTTACAGATTTATTGGTGGAGGTAATGAATGTCATGGTGAACCTGATTTAGCTTTTTATGCATTTAATTTTATGCGCGGAAAAGATGGGTGCGGTAATACAATTATAAATTGGTATACAGGACAGCCAACTACGTTTATGTATTCAGGTAACGCTTGCAGCAGAACAGGATGGTTTGATAGTGTGGGAGGTGATAAAAGAGGAATTTCAAACATGGGTCCAGTAACAATGCAGCCTGGCGATACACAAATAGTAGTATTAAGTTATATGATAACCCGCGATGGCGGAAACAATTTCCAGAATGTGTGCGCCCTTCAATCGCTATCAGATTCAGCACTGAAATATTATTACAACGATTTCAGAACCTGCATTCCGATAGGAATTGAGCCAATAAGCACAGAAATTCCGCAGAAATATGAGCTGTTCCAGAATTACCCAAACCCGTTTAATCCAATGACAAAGCTCAAATTCCAAATGCCAAAATCCGGTTTCACCAGGCTTGTTATCTTTGACGTAACCGGAAAGGAAATATCAATACTTGTAAACGAAG
>LLZO01000307.1 GCA_001567545.1 Candidatus Tepidiaquacellales bacterium OLB5 | reverse complement strand
TTTTTATATGTGACTAAATAGTCACATATAAAAATATGGAACTTGTTTGGAAAGTTTTATCTGATAAAACCAGGCGGAAAATCCTTGATCTGCTCAGAATCAAAGAAATGACCACTGGAGAAATATCCAGTCATTTTAAAAAGCTTTCAAGATACGGAATTATGAAACACCTGAAAATCCTCCATAAAGCTAACCTAATTATTATAAAACGTGAAGGCAAGAACAGGTGGAATTATATAAACCCGCTCCCCATCCAGGAAATTTACGAA
Source organism: Candidatus Tepidiaquacellales bacterium OLB5 (assembly GCA_001567545.1). GTDB lineage: Bacteria > Bacteroidota > Ignavibacteria > Tepidaquicellales > OLB5 > OLB5. Next base: position 20,445 of record LLZO01000307.1, on the reverse strand, counting down.
CGCTGGGTTAAAAAATACGAAGCGGGATGGAGCAGCTATCTAATTAATTTCAAAAACAATATGGAAAAAAACCAAATGGAAAAAATAAAATTTAAAGTAGCAGTAAAAATAAGCAAACCAATTGCAGAAGTTTTTAAAGCATTTACTGATAAAGATATAATCAGTAATTATTTTGTCACATCTGCGAGCGAATCAATAAGAGCTGCTGGAGATAAAATAACATGGAAATGGGGCGAGCATAGCGCGCAAATCACTGTGACTGAATATACCGAAAATAAATCAGTTGCATTTTCATGGCAAGGCTACAAAGTTGATTACGATGTTCATTGCTGTTTCGAGTTCGAAGAATCAGGCGGTATCACAAAGGTCACCGTTACCGAAGAAGGCTGGACAAAAGATGATGAAGGCATAGTAAGCTCGCTTGCCAACAGTGAAGGCTGGACCGATATGCTGAGCAGCATGAAAGCATGGGTAATGCATGGTGTAGATCTGAGAAAGTAAATTCAGTTTACCGGGTGACTTAAAGTCACCCGGTAAATGATTCATTCAAGTTCATATTCCTTTATCTTCTTGTAAAGGGTTTTTCTGTCTATACCAAGTATTCTGGCAGCCTGCAGCTTGTTCCAGCCGTTCTCTTCAAGCACTTTGCGGATATGCACTTTTTCCAGGTCCTTAAGCTCAAGATTACCGCCCATAGTAAGCTCATCGTTACCGTCATTTCCGGCTGCAAGGAATTTAAAGCTGTGCCTTGCAAGTATATCGCTGTCACCTGAAATCATCGCCCGCTCGATAACATTTTCAAGCTCTCTTACATTCCCCTGCCAGTGATGGCGTGTCAGTGCTTCTATAGCATCGCCTTTCAGTATGAACTGCCTGTTCATTTTTGCTGATATTTTTTTTACAAAATGATCAGCAAGAAGCGGAATATCATCTTTACGCTGGTCAAGCGGCGGCAGTGAAATTGTAACTGTAGCTATCCTGTAAAAAAGGTCCTCACGGAATTTTTTTTCACTAATCAATTCAGTAATATTACGGTTAGTAGCGCTTAGCAGCCTTACATCAATTTTTTTAACCTTATCACTGCCAAGCGGTTTTATTTCCCAGGTCTCTATAACCCTTAAAAGCTTTGACTGAAGAGCAAAAGGCATCTCAGCAATTTCATCAAGCAGCAATGTACCTCCGTGCGCAAGCTCAAATACTCCCTTTTGAGCATCAACTGCTCCGGTATAAGCACCTTTTGTATGACCGAACAATTCACTTTCCAGAAGGTTATCGGGAATTGCGCTGCAATTAATTGCAATAAATGGTCCTTCAGCCCTTGGACTGTTGTGGTGAATTGCGCGGGCAACAAGCTCTTTACCTGTACCGCTTTGACCTTCAATTAATACGTTAGTGTCTGTTCGGGAAACATTTTTTATCAGGTCAAATACATTCAGCATTTTGCGGCTTTTGCCGATTATACTGCTGAATGATGACGTTTCATCAACCTGCTGGCGCAGGTTTTCTACCTTTTTGTATAGATTAATGTTCTCTACTGCTTTATCAAACTTTAAAATAAACTCTTCCAGGTTAAACGGTTTGCCTATATAATCAAATGCGCCAAGCTTCATTGATTCAACAGCAGAATCAATCGAACCGAATCCGGTTATCATTATAAATAATGTATCCGGTTTTTTTGCTCTTAACAGTTCCGTTCCTGAAATATCCGGCATCTGCAAATCAGAAATAACTATATCAAATTCTTCATTTTCTATCCTGCCAAGCGCGGTTTTAGAATCATTTTCAGTTTCAGGAAAAAATCCCTTTTTTTCCAGTACTTTTTTTAAAAGTATTGTGGAATTTACCTCGTCATCTACAATAAGAATTTTTATTTCAGAATGATCCATTAAATCTTTAAAAATGTAAATAATCTTTACAAATATATATATGTTTGTCATATGATTATATGACAAAAATCATATAAATCATTGACGTTAATCATAATTAACCGCAATTTCAGCAAATTTTTTAATAGTTGTGTGTAATTTAACCACACATCATTATAAAGGACACAAAAATAAGATATTTATCCCTAAATTTTTTGGCACACTATTTGAATATATTATAGTTAGTTAAAATAAACAAAAATGACTAAAACCAACAAATCAGGAGAAAATATAATGAGACGGACAGGTACATTCTTACTACTTTTAGCTCTTTGTTCAGCTGCAATTTTTGCAGTTCCAAGAGTAAAAATCGTAACAGAAGCTGTTACCCCGCAAATGCTGGCTACCAACTCCGCATTCACAGGTGATTCAACAGTAGCATCAGGTATAAAAACACTGGCTAAAGGAACATATGTATATTTAAGAGCATGGAATTTTGGAGATACTGCAGCTATTACTTCATCCACATGGACTTTTCTGCAGAAACCTGCTGGTTCCAATGCAGCATTCGGTACAATAACAGGTTTAACAACCTGGAGGAAGTTCAAGGCTGACTCGACCGGTACTTACCAGATACAGGTATCTGTAGTAACATCAACCGGAACAAAAGATACTACAGTTACTTTATATGCAGCTACTTATGTTGGCACCGGCGGATTTGATAATATTCCCGCTGCATTCCCCAACTGTATGAGCTGCCACGGTACTACACCTCAGTTCACAGATATATTCAACAGATGGAAAGTAACAGGACACGCTACATCATTTAAAACAGGTATATCTACAACAAATTCCGGTTTCAACACTTCCTGCTTTAAATGCCATACAATGGGATACGACCATAACATAGTAGCAGAAAATAATGGGTTTGATGATAAAGCAAGACAGCTGGGCTGGAACTGGAACAATTACGCCCCGCCAAAACCCGGCAACTGGGATACAATTAAGAACAGGTTCCCCTCACTTGCGCCGTTTGCAGGTGTAGGCTGTGAAAGCTGCCACGGACCGGGAAGCGAACATGTATTTAACGGCGGCGATACAAACAGAATCCAGAAAGATATCGGCGCAGGAAACTGCGGACAGTGCCATGATTCACCTCCACAGGCGCCAATTTACACTCAATGGAAAAATGCAAAACATTCTAATGTTATTTACAGCAACTCATTTGCGCAAAATAATAACGGCACAAATAATCTTGATAACTGTATAAGATGTCATGATGGAATGGGGTATGTTAATTTTACCAAGGGTATTGGTACAAATACAAATGGTTTCACTGTTGCTAAACATCAAACTGTTACCTGTGCAACATGCCACGACCCGCACGGCAACAGCAACAATGCATACTTAAGGAACAGACCTGCAGGAAGTGATACTTTGGCTAATGGTTACCACTATACTAATTTAGGAAGCGGAGCAACATGTGTTGATTGCCATAAATCCAGAAGAAATACTATGACATATGCCAATACGAGAATTACAAGCGGCAACTGGGGACCGCATCACAACTCACAGGCTGATATATTTTTAGGACAGAACCTGGCAACATTCGGCGGAGCGCCGTACAGGTCAACACAGCATTTTGCATTCCTGCAGAACGGCTGCGTAACATGCCATATGGCTCCCACAGATACAGCAGCTGCAAACAGGGATAAAGTAGGAGGTCATGCATTATTCCTTCATAATGAAGCTACAAACTATGATCACATGAAAGGCTGCCAGAGCTGTCACTTCGGAAAAACAAAATTCGATGACTTTATTGCAGATGCAGATTATGATACAGACGGAACAATAGAACCGTGGAGAAGCGAAGTTGCAGGATGTTTAACTAAACTTGCTCAGGCTTTGCCGCCATATGGAGTTGATTCAGTTGCATGGCAGTTAATTGCTGCTGATACTCTGAATCCGAACCATTTGAACATGAAAAAAGCATACCTGAATTATCTTTCGATAAGAGACGGAAGTGAATACGGTATGCATAATGCCAAGTATGTAATTGATGCTTTGGTTGCATCAAGAAATGTACTGATCGGAATTATTAATATTTCAACAGAAGTACCTCAGAAATTTGAATTAACACAGAACTATCCTAACCCGTTTAACCCGGTAACTAAATTCAAATTCTCGCTGCCAAAAGAAACTGATGTAACTATTGCGATATTTGATATTACAGGAAGGGTTGTAAAGGTAATAACCAGGGATAAATTCACAGCGGGACAATATGAAGTTGACTGGGATGCCAAAAACGACAACAATAATCAGGTAGCAAGCGGTGTTTACTTCTACAGGATTGTTGCCGGCGGCTTCAGTGATGTTAAGAAAATGGTATTGCTTAAATAATTTCCCTATGAATACAGAAGGACACTTATGATTAACACGCATCTGGTTTGTTGTAATTAGTTAATTGAGATAAAAATACCCAGATGACCACAAACCCCCGCTATATAGCGGGGGTTTTTTTTATATTAAGAATAAATAATATACCGCATTCACATTAGAAATACTGTAAGTTAAAAAATAATTGCTATTAGCAATATTATGACGACTAATATCATATTTTTTCAATAATTTAACTGCCATAAATCATAGGATTTTGAAATTTATAAATATAATTTTGTAATGGGGTTTAGAGGATAAATTTAATTTAATAATTTATCTAAAAAGGTACTACAATGAAAAAAATTCTATTTAGTAAAAAATTTTTTGCTGCGGTAATTGTTATTTTCTTCGCTTCATCGGCACTTCTTATTGGCGATGAAAACGGAAGAACCGGCAGAACATTAAAAACAAGTACAAGCGGATGTTCATGCCATGGTTCTATTAATACAGGTGTTACGGTTACAATAACCGGACCTGATACTGTTAATACCGGGCAAACACAGCAATACACTTTAACCGTAACAAATACCGGCAAAGTTGGAATGGGACTGGATATCGCAACAAGGTTAGGAACTTTAGGAGTTGTTGGCAATACAACACATTTATCGAATGGCGAGCTGACACATAATGCAAACATTCCAATGACAAACGGAACTGCATCAGTTAATTTTAATTATACTGCGCCGGGCACAGGCGGTACAGATACATTATGGGCTGCCGGGCTTGCCGGAAACGGGCAAAACAATTCCGGCGGTGATGCATGGAATCATGCAGTAAGCAAAAGAATAATAGTGCGCAGCACTGTTGGTATTGAACCAACTATTTCACCGGCTGATTATAAGATAAGCAATGCGTATCCGAATCCTTTTAACCCTTCAACAAATTTTGCAATAAGCCTTGTTAAAGAAACAAATGTAAGTATTATAATATATGATATAAAAGGTTCTGAAATTTACAGGCTGTTCAATAATAAATTATCATCCGGCAGCCATACTTTTACATGGAGTGGATTAACTAATTCAGGTAATACTGCAAAAAGCGGCATTTATTTTATAAAGTTCAATACAGGCGGAATTATAACAACACAAAAAGTAATACTGGTAAAATAATTAATTGGTTTATTAAAATAAAAAACCCGTGCATAAATTGTGCGGGTTTTTTTTATAATTTTCTTATTTAACCGGTAATGTGATAAGGAAAGCTGTACCTTTGTTTGGCTGGGATTTTACCTGTATACTGCCTTTGTGCTCGGTGATTATTCTTTTTACTATTGAAAGTCCAAGTCCTGTACCTTTGCCGTAACCTTTTGATGAATAAAAAGGCCTGAATATCTTGTCAATATTTTCTTTTGGAATTCCCGGACCGTTATCAGAAATTTCAACGGTAATGTTACCGTTCGATGAAGAAGTTTTAACAGTTATCTCACCTTCTTCTGTAAATGCCTGGATAGCATTTATAACTATATTTGTAATTGCTTCTTCCAGCTGTGCTTTATCTGCTAATATTACCGGGATATCTTTGGATAAATTCTTTTTTAACTGAATATTTTTCTTCCCAAACTCATATTTTGCCTGTAAAAGTATATTTTCTGCAACCTGGTTAATATCTGTTTTGGTTTTTTCAACTATTAAAGGTCTTGAAAAATTAAGCAGCCCCCTTAGTGATTTGGTGATCCTTGTTGCTTCATCAACTATTGTTCTTAGTTCATCGTATTCAGATTCACCGCTTTTTTTGTTAAGTAGAAGATAATCTGCATTTCCTGAAATAATATTTAGCGGATTGGATAAGCTGTGAGCTATACTTGAAACAACTTCGCCAATAAGCGCAAGGTTTTCTTTTTCTCTTAGTTCTTTCTGCAGCTTTTTTACTGTTGTAATATCTCTTAATATACCAACAGAACCAATGGTTTCTTTTTTGTTTTCATCATAAATCGCAAATCTGGAGATACTTACATTAATAATTTCACCGTTCTTTTTAACACGTTCACTTTCATAATTTGCCAAAAAACCGTTCCGGTTAACTTCATCTATTAAGAATTTTTTTTCTCCTTTTAATCTTAGTTTTTCAGGTATAAGGAAATCAAATTCCTTTCCCATTACCTCTTCTTTTTTATATCCAAAAAGTGATTCAGCTCCTTTATTCCAAAGGAATACTTTAAAATCATTATCCAGTCCAACTATTGCATCTATTGAATTTAAAATTATATCAGAAAAGAATTTTTCGTGGGCAGATTTACCGTCTTTCATAAGCTTCATCATTGAATGAAGACAGGTATCAACATCTCCAAGGATCTGATCTATTTGTGAAAATTCCAGGCCTGTATTATTTCTGATCTTTTCTTTAAGCAGATTTTTCTGCCTTGCAAGCTCAGAATACATCATTTGTTCCAAATTAGCTCTCCTGTGAAATTTTCCTAAAATATTTCAGTAAATATAATACTTTAATAAAAACAGATTAATGACACTGCTCATAAAAAATGATGATAAAAGTCATAGGTTAAAAACCTGCATATTGTTAATATAATTAAAATTTTTTATTAAATTTAAGAAATTCAAATTATAATTCTAACAAAAGTAATTATCAGGAAATACCGGACAATATATCGGACAAATTTTTTACTTCAGTAATTTTTAATATGCTGATTTTAATTGATTTAATATGATTAAATTTAGAAAACTTATCGGACAAATTTCAGTTAAGAATTTAGGGTTTTATATATATTTTGTGATTTTTTAATTTAGTAAATTTGTAATTATGAAACATTTAAGAGGAAAAACAGTATTCGTTACAGGTGCTTCCAGCGGATTCGGGAAGGCAATTGCTGAAGCATTTGCAAAAAATGGCGCAAATTTAATTATCGCTGCAAGACGTTTAGACAGACTTAAAATTCTTAGCGCTGAATTAAGAAAAAAATTTAAAATTGAAGTTTTAATTTTAGCTCTTGATGTAAGAAAGAAGACTGAAATTTTTAAAGCAGTAAAAAATTTATCTGCCAAGTGGCAGAATATTGATATACTTGTTAATAACGCTGGCTTAAGCCGCGGACTTGACCCCCTTCATGAAGGCAGTATTAAAGACTGGGAAGAAATGCTGGATACCAATGTTAAAGGATTGCTCTATGTTACGCGGGCTGTTCTGCCGGGCATGGTAAAACGGAATTCAGGGCATATTATCAATATTGGCTCAATTGCCGGTCACGAAGTTTACCCGAAGGGTAATGTTTACTGCGCCTCCAAACATGCGGTTGATGCAATTACTAAAGGAATAAGGCTGGATGTAGTTAATACTGATATAAGGGTAACTACAATAGATCCAGGGTTAGCCGAAACAGAGTTCAGCATAGTGCGTTTCCGCGGAAATGTTAATAAGGCTAAATCTGTTTATAATGGTATCGAAGCATTAAAAGCTGAAGATATTGCTGATGCAGTTATCTATGCAGCAAGCCGCCCGCTTAATTTTGTTGTAGCAGAAATGATACTGCTCCCGAATAAACAGGCTTCGGCAGGTGTTGTACACAGAAACTAAATAAAAATTAAACTCATTGAACGATACAAAAATTTTGGACAGGAACTTAACAGCAGGTAAAGACTGTGATCTGATTGAGCTTGATATAGAAGGAATGGATTGCCCAAGCTGCGCAATGAAAATTGAACGCAGGTTAAATAAACTTGATGGTATCCGCATTGCAAAGGTTGATCTTGCAAATGAAACTGCAGAAATTTATATTGAAAAGAGCGGTCCGCAGTTATTTTTCATTAAAAACGAAATTGATAAGCTTGGGTATAAAGCAATCGAACAGAATACCGATGAAGACGAAATAATTGCTGAAGCAGAAAAACAAAAAGCCCGCTCGCTGTTTAAAAAGAAAATTTTAACAGCAATAGCTCTTTCGGTTATAATAGTGCTTTTAGGAATGAAAGATCACCTGGATTTTCTTTCATTTATTCCGATGGATACAGCAAACTGGCTTTCATTGCCGCTTTCAACAATAGTAGTATTCTGGTGCGGTGCTAAATTCATAAAAGGATTTCTTGCCGATATAAAAGCCCGTTCAGCAGGCATGGATTCACTTATTGCAATAGGAACTCTGTCAGCATACTTTTACAGCATTCTTGTTATGATCTTTCCTGAAATTTCCGGCGAGCATCATCATACAGTTTACTTTGAGTCAGCTGCAATGATTATAACCTTTATTCTTCTGGGTAATTACCTGGAATTTAATCTTAAAAACAAAACTCATTACGCAATTAAAGAACTTACAAGCCTGCAGGCTAAAAAAGCGCTGGTGCTAAGGAATGGTACTGAATCAGAAATTCCGGTAAAAAAAGTTAAAGTTGGCGATATTGTATTTGTAAAACCCGGTGAAAGGATACCAGTTGACGGTATTATTATTGAAGGAACATCAAGCATTGATGAATCCATGATGACCGGCGAATCCCTGCCTGCGGAAAGATCACTGGGAGATAAAGTACTTGGCGGAACACTTAACCAGAACAGCTATCTTAAAATTAAAACAGAAAAAGCTGTTAACGATTCAATGCTCTCTAAGATCATTAATATGGTTAAAGATGCGCAAAAATCTAAACCAAAAATTCAGAGAATAGCAGACCGTGTATCAGAGATTTTTGTCCCGATTGTAATTGTAATAGCTGTTATAACTTTTTTTGTCTGGTTCAGTTATATTGGGCAAACATTAAGTTATTCACTGCTTAAGGCAGTTGCTGTGCTTATTATTGCCTGTCCCTGCGCCTTAGGGCTTGCAACACCAATAGCAATTGTGCTTGGTGTTGGCAAAGCAGCCGAAAATAAAATTTTGTTTAACAATGCCGAAGCGATCGAAAACGTTAATAAAATTGACACAATTTTATTCGATAAAACCGGGACTTTAACATACGGTAAATTTGACGTTAAAAATGTTAAAAGTATAAACGGTTTCAGCAGCGGTGAAATCCTGAAATTAGCTGCTTCTATCGAACAATATTCTGAACACCCTGTTGCAAAAGCAATTGTTGTTCATTACAAATCCTATGATTCGCCTTTTTACGAAGTAAAGAATTTTTTCAGTACTTCCGGTATTGGTGTAAGCGGGGAAATAAACGGTAAAAAATATACAATTGGGGGAGCAAACCTGCTGAATAACAGCAACAAACGAACCGGAGCAGTTACATCTTCCAGAAGTATTTCTATTTTTGAGAATAACAGTAAAATTGGAGAAATTGAACTTTCTGATAAAATTAAAAATAATGCCCCGGAAATCATTAAAAAACTTAAGCATAGTGAATATGAAATTGCAATGATTACCGGTGATAGTAAAGAAACTGCATCTGAAATTGCAGCTGAGCTTGGAATCAATGAATATAAAGCGCAGGTACTGCCTGATAAAAAACAGGAATATGTTACCGAATTGCAGAACGGTGGTGCAAGAGTCGCAATGGTTGGTGACGGAATTAATGATGCCCCTGCACTTTCTAAAAGCGACCTGGGAATTGCAATAGGAACCGGGCAGGATATTGCTATTCAGTCAGCAGATGTAATTCTTGTAAAAGGAGACCTTGAAAATATTCTGGCTTTATTTAAGATCTCAAGAAAAACAATATCAATTATTAAGCAAAATATATTCTGGGCATTTTTTTACAATGCTGCAGCAATACCGGTCGCAGCCGGCGTTTTTGCCGGTATTGGCCTTACTGTAAGCCCTGTTATGGCTAGTATGATTATGGCACTAAGTGATGTGGTTACTGTTGTGCTTAATTCGATGAGGCTTAAATATATGAAAATCAATTAATTAACATTTAGTTACAACCTGTATGATAATTTTTTGGGAACAAACTTATATAAAACTTGTTTATATTTACGTTGAACAAACTACAGGATTTAATTTTTAAAGGAGAGATCAAAAGGTAAACAAATAAAAATGGCCTGCCAAGCCAAAAATTAAAATTATTGTTTTATCTGTAGTTATTAAATTTAAAAATTAAAAATCGTTTCACATTTAAAAATATTTAAAGGAGAATAATAAATTGAAAACAAAACTAGCAATATTTTCATTAATTATTGCATTAGGTTTCATTTCAACATCATACTCACAGTTTTACGTTAAAGTAGGCGGCGGATATTCTTTCCTTCCGGTTTCCGGATTTGCATTCAATGATAAAGGTGATTCTTCCGGAAGTATTTCTTATAAATCATATGGTATGGGCGTTCAACCTGTACTGGGCATTGGTTACTATGTTAACAGAAATGTAGCTTTGGAATTAAATGGTATGTATCTGATAGGCCAGAAACATGAACAGACACCAACAGGCGCAACCAATAAAATGTACGGCGAGGGTATATTTATCAGCCCGTCATTAAAAGTTGTTGCACCGATTAAAAATGTTTCATTATACAGCAGAATGGGGTTAGTTATCGGTATTCCTAAAGTTAAAATGGAAACAGAAGTTACCTCACCGGCTTCATTCACTCAGAAATCTGAAAACAGAGGCGGAATGGGAATGGGATTAGATGCTGCTTTAGGTATTGATATTAAGGCTAATAAAATGATAAGTATATTTGTTGAATTAAACGGAATGGCTTTAAACTATGCTCCTGATGAAATGGAAGTTACAGAACAATCAGCAGGTACACTTCCTCCGATAGTAACATATACCGATTTTAACCGTCCGTATTTTGCATTTGGCAATTTTGGCGGTAAAGTAGGTGTAAGTTTCTTATTCGGAAAAATGCCGAAAAAATAAATTAAATTTCAAAAATAAATTTAAGGGAGTCTGAAAAGACTCCCTTTTTTATTAATACAATTTTAAAGAATTTTGCATATTATGAATAAAATAACATTATTATTAACAATTCTTTTTACTGTATCAATATTTGCGGGTAATGCAGAATCCGCAAAGATACGGACTAAAGTTATTCCAACATACGGAATGCATTGCTCTGGCTGTGAAGAAACCATTGAAGCAGAGATCAAAAAAATTGAGGGGATTAAATCCGTTAAAGCTGACCATGTTAATAAAAAAGTTACGGTTAAATATGATGATAAAAAAGTAACTTTAGAAAAGGTTAAGCAGGCAATTATCGATGCCGGGTATAAGCTCACCGAATAGTTGATTGGGTAAAAGCTTATAAGTTAGTAAGTTCATAAGTTACCGGGTTTCTGAACTTTAATTTAAAAAGAAAAACATTGCTGCAATTGAATTTATAAATGATGTTCAGATAAGTTTTCAGCCCATCACTTTAGCTTTGTGAATAATAAATAAAATTTTGAGAAACAGTTTTAACGGTTACCATATACAGATAATAATAAAATTAACTTAAATAAAATAAATGAATTTAAAAATTTTCCTGGCTATACTGGTTTTTTCAGCGGTAAGTATTTATTCACAGCCGCGTTTGGTGATTGCCGTAACCGGCGGTTACGACCTTCCGCTTCCGCAGCTTAAAGGCACTATTGATTCATCAAATAAATCAAGCAATGAATCATACTGGGTTAAAACAGGCTTTAACATAGGGCTGCAGGGTAAATATGCAGTAGATAAAAAAAGAAGGCTGCGTATCACGTTCGGGGGTAGCTATAATAAATTTTCCGGTGAAGAATCATACTTTCACATTTATGATGTAGATCATCATGCCACAGTAAATATAATTTCAGCCGGGCTTGGCGCTGAATATTCTTTTACACCAAAAGAAAAAACTGCACCTTTTATCGGGCTGGATCTTACCGGAAATTTCATAAGCGGTAAAACCGAAGAAATTGTTACCGACACTTCTTCAGCTGCTGACCACAACACAACCGGAACATTTAACACAACGATGAAAAATGCAGTACGCTTTGGTTTTGCTATAGGAGGGGGGGTTGATGTTGCCTTCAATAAAAGTATTGGTGCGGTTTTCGGAGCTAAGTACAACTGGGCAAATGTTATTGGTAAAGAATACGTTAGCAGCTCTGCTGCAGGTGAATATAACCTGAATGATAAGGAATACAGTACGGTTAAAGCAAAAAATATCATGTATTTCCAGATCTACCTTGGAGTTACATTTTACTTAGGACAAAATAAAAGTAATCCCAAAAAATAAATTTCATAAGCAGGCTTGCCTGCTTTTTTATTAATAAATTTAAAGATTTAAATTGTAAAACAGTTATATTTTAATTAAATTTATTCAATTTATTTTACTTATAATATAAATATTAGTCATGAAATTAAAATTATTTATATCTACCCTGTTAATGTACAGCATATTTAATTATGCTTCATATGCACAGACAAAATGGAATCTTACAATTACCGGTGGATATACTTTGCCTGTTGCCGATCTGAAGGGCAGCTTTCCTGATACGCTTGGAACTTCCAATTTAATAAATTTCGAAAAATCCGGTACACTTTTAACCTCAGGAGGCTTTAATATCGGAGCAATTGCCAAATATTGTGTTGATACAACCGGAAAAGCCAGAATTACCGGCGGATTTAACTACAACTCACTTTCTGCCTCCCATGACTACAGCAGAAATCCCGGAACTCTAACATATAAAAATAAAGTAAACATTTTTACAATTTCTTTGGGAGCTGAATACGGTTTATTTCCACGGAAAAAAATTAATCCCTTCATCGGACTGGATCTTGCTATGAATTTTTACAGCGGAAAAATCGAAGCATCCGGTGATACAACATTAATTATTCAAAGAAAAAGTGAATCGAGGTTTGGAGTTATTGCAAACGCTGGAGCTGATATTAAGCTGAATAAAAATCTTGGTATGGTTGTTGGAGTAAAATATGCTTTAACTAATCTTATAGGCAAAAAGACCGAACTTACTGAAGTTACATCACCGCTGACAGATGATGAAGAACCCGGGAGTTTTACATCCAGAGAGCTTGGTTTAAATGATGAGGAAAATTCTATCAATCCCTCAAAAACCCTGAATTATATCCAGTTTTATGCCGGAATATCATTCTATTTCGGGGATTTAATTAAATAATAAATAATTTTTTAACATACAGCTTAATCCTCTTTTATGCAGGATTAAGCTATTTATATATTTACTTTTGTGTATTTTTTAAAGATTAATAAGGGTAAATTTGTAAATATTTGTTAATGCAGGAACTCTGAAAGGTAATATCAGTTAAATAATTTATAAATTACAAAATATTAATGAATTTTAAGCACATATTTGGTTTTTTGATCTTGTTTATTGGTGCTGAACACATTATTGCTCAGCCGGTTGCAACTGTTCAGTTTTACGGCGGTTATTCTGTTCCTTTTGCCGATCTTAAAGGTAATTTTGGAAATGATTTTAATACCTGGACCGGGAACGGAAATCCTGATACAAATACTTATTTTATGAAATCCGGGATTAACTACGGAATTTATTTAAAATTTCCTGTAAAACGCAAAAGCCCGCTTCATATAACAGGAGGTATTGGGTTTGATGCTTTCAGCAATTCAGTTACTTATAACGATGCCGGTGGTACTGCTGATATAGACCTGACACAAAGCCATCTTGTAATTGTTGCAGGTGGGGAATACAATTTTGCAACAAGAAAATCCAAAATAAATCCTTTCATTGGAGCAGAAGCAATGGTAAATATTATTGGAGGTAAACTGACAATTGTATATCCCACTGAAACCGTATCTTTAACAATGAATTCCACTATTAGGCTTGGTATACAGGCAGGTGCAGGTTTGGATTTTGTTGTCCATAACAATATAGGTATTGTTATTGGCGCCAAATATGCCTTCGCAAATTTGATTGGTAAATCATACGAAGCAGATATTGGGTCAACTTATAATCTAGGCGATAAAGAGCATACAAATAACGGAATAAGCTACCCTGCTAAAAATATTCAATATCTGCATTTATACGGCGGTATGTCATTTTATTTTGGAAGATAACAAACTATAAACTAATATTAATACAGAATGAAACTTTTTAAATATTTATTTCTTGTTCTGATTTTTACAGCAGTTTCTTATTCACAGTTCGATAAAACCATTCTACAGGTTGGCATCGGAATTATCGAACCTTTCGGCTCAACTTCAAAAGGCACGTATTATTCTAATTATAATCTGGGTTCTTACAGTGTATTGGGTATTGACACTAATTTTATGCGGAATAATTACGGCCTTAAGACCGGTTTGGGCTTTTTCGGCAAGGCTAAATTCAATTTCGATAAGTATGCAATTACACGGGGTGTGCTTTTTGCAGCTTTTAATACATTCAATACATTTGAACCTTCCAAAAGCGGTAATATTGGCGTTGAGGTTATAAATATAAATAACCAGCTGGATACAGTTCTAACAAGTGTAAATTACTCTTACACTTTCAATACATTTTCATTCGGGCTTGGATTTGAGCTTGCTCCAACTTCATTCACCAGCAAAGTAAGTCCGTACTTTGGTGCTAACATTGCTTTCAACTTAATGAACGGAAGGCTTTCAAGAACCGAAAACAGGTATGACAGTGTTACTACAAGCTTTTCAGATTTCAGGATAGGCGTAAATTTTGATGCAGGTCTGGAATTCAAGATAAACAAACAGTTCGGTTTGGCTTTAGGCGTTAAATACGACCTGGGTAATCTTTTGTTAAAGAATACAAACAGCGGAATAGCTGATGTAATTGAATGGGGGAAATCTAACGCTTCGCTTAATGATGAAGAAGGGGTTTTTTATTCTACTATCTACGGACCGGTTTTAACTTCAGTAAGAAGAGAAGTAAGAAGCCAGAAAAAAGATATTAACTGGGGTACTATTTACCTGGCTGCTAATATTTACCTGGATAAACCCAAGTCCACAAAAACTACAAAGAAAAAATAATAAACCGGTTATAACCGGTAAAGGGCAAACAGTTTTGATCAAACAAATTGATAAATACATAATTTCTCAGTTTGTCAGAAATTTCCTGTTTGCCCTTTTATGTTTTATACTGATATTTATCCTTGTTGATCTGTTCGAGAACCTGGATAAGTTTATTGATAATAACCTGCCCTTTACCGAGGTGCTGAATTATTACCTGCATTTTATTCCGGAGATAATAAAGCTTATCACGCCAATTGCAGTACTTCTTGCTACACTTTTCACTGCCGGAACGATGCTCAATTACAACGAAACCGTAGCTGTTAAAAATGCAGGCATAAGCCTGCTTCGATATATGCTGCCATTCCTTGTAATGGGTATTTTTATCACTGCCTTTTCGCTTTACTTCAATAACTGGATTGTGCCTGAAGCAAATAAGATCAAATTATCAATTGAGCGTAATTCACTTAAAAAAAATAAAAATCTTGCCGGATTCAACAAGTTATATTTTCAGGATTCAAAGAACCAGCTGGTATTGATTGATAACTTTGGCGAAGAAAAAATGACAGCTTACCGGGTTTCTGTTCAGCTCTATAATACCGATACATTAACTAAGCTTGTTAAGCGTGTTGATGCAGCACAAATGAAATGGATAAATAATAACTGGATCTTCTTTAATGCTGCTGAAAGGAATTTTAAGGATTCCTCAGAAAATATGGTTATTCATGACTCAATACCTGCTTCAGATCTTAAAGGATTCAATAAGCTTAATATTGTTCCCAGCCAGATTACCCGCAAACAGTTAAAACCTGATGAAATGAATTATGGCGAGCTTGCTGAATTTATTGAAAGCCTGCACAAAGGCGGGCAGGATACTGACAGGCAGCTGGTTGATTTTTATTCCAAAATTTCATTTTCATTTGCAAGCCTTGTTGTGATAATTTTCGGCATCTCAATTACTACAGGTTCAAAAAGAAGAAAAGGACTGGCGCTTCAGTTTGGAATTAGCATACTTGTAAGTTTTATTTACCTCGGATTTGTAAAAATATCTCAGTCATTTGGTTACAACGGAGACCTTAACCCGGTATTAACAGCCTGGCTGGCAAATATTGTATTTGCTGGATTCGGTATAATTAATCTTTATCATAAAAATTACTGATTTTTATTACCCCCGCAAAAAATGATTTTTTAAATTTTTATACAAAACAAAAAAAATTAAAAATTTTCTTTAAATATTTTTATTTTCTTTAACTCCCTGCGATAATTATCAATTTAAAAACTGAATTTCCGTATCTGTTCATAAAAACCGGAAATAATTGGATTTAAAATTTTTATGTTAATAAACAATTTTGTATTGTTACTATTAAGATCCTGCAGCGTTCATATTTTAATTTTTTTTAAGTAAACAGTTTTATTGAGAAATATGAAAGACCTGGACAGACGCAGCTTTATAAAAACAGCAGCAATCGGCATTTCTGCAGCAGCTATTGGAAAACAGAAAAACAAAAGCTGCCGGTAAAACTCTTTCCGAAGACCGTATAGGCATTTTAGTGGATACAACAGTATGCGCAGGCTGTTTGCATTGCGAAATGGCATGCCATAACGCACACTTTT
The DNA here is from genome assembly GCA_001567545.1 of Candidatus Tepidiaquacellales bacterium OLB5. Taxonomy (GTDB): domain Bacteria; phylum Bacteroidota; class Ignavibacteria; order Tepidaquicellales; family OLB5; genus OLB5. The sequence goes on along the minus strand of LLZO01000307.1, from coordinate 3,742 downwards.
CCCCTTCTTTAAGCACAAATGATTTTTCAGACCCGGCAGTTTTCAGGAATTACAGGCGTCCTGATGATAAAGCTTTAACAGTGGTAAATGAATTTCCAAACCAAAAAAATCCGCTGTTACCGGTTTACGTTAAAATTCAGTGCATGCATTGCGAAAAACCAGCATGCGTTTCTGCATGTATAGTCGGTGCAATTAAAAAAAAAAGAAGACGGCAGCGTTCAGTGGAACAGTGATAAATGCATCGGCTGCAGGTATTGTATGGTTGCTTGCCAGTTCCAGATGCCTGCATACGAATGGGAAAAGACGATTGAACCTGATATCGTAAAATGCGACCTGTGTCCGGAGCGAAGATCTAAAGGATTGCTTCCTGCATGTGTAGAAATATGCCCTAATGAAGCTCTGCTGTTCGGAAAGCGGAGCGATGTACTAAATGAAGCTAAAAAAACGTATTAAAAGATTCCCCGAAAGATACATTGATCATATTTACGGTGAGCATGAAATTGGCGGAACATCATGGATATATATTTCCGGCAAAGATTTCGGGGAAATGAAATTTCCCGTGCTTGAAAATGAACCGGCACCCGGAACCAGCGAAGCTATTCAGCACGGAATTTTCGCATACTTCGTGCCTCCGGTCACTTTATTTGCAGTGCTCGGAACACTTATGTGGGTCACTAAATGGAGCAGCGGCTCTGCCAAAAAAGAAGACAACAAATCTGAAAACAAATGAAAGCTGAACCGGTTAAATACAGATTTTTTTCACCCGGAGTAATAGTACTTATAATTCTGGCAATAAATGGAATTATTTTTCTGGTTGTAAGGTTTTTCAGCGGACTTGGCGCAGTTACTAACCTCGATAATTTTACTCCATGGGGTTTATGGATAGGCGTTGATGTTGCAGCCGGTGTTGCACTTGCTGCAGGCGGTTTCACTTCTGCTGCTTTAGCGCATGTTTTCAACAGGGAGGCTTATCAAGCAATTGTAAGACCTGCATTGCTTACTGCAATGCTTGGTTATACATTTGTTGCATTTGCGGTATTTATTGATATTGGAAGGTTTTATTATATCTGGCACCCGCTTGTAATGTGGAACGGAAACTCTGCATTGTTCGAGGTAGGTATCTGTGTTATGATTTATCTTGTTGTGCTGTATATAGAATTCCTTCCGATTGTGACTGAAAAATTCAGCGGAAAAGTTAATATGCCCGGTATATTAAGCAGCCTTAATAAACCCGCTGAGATACTTTTAAAATTTCTCAATAAATACCTTGCAAAAACAATGTTCGTTTTTATTATTTCGGGAGTGGTATTATCAACACTTCACCAGTCATCATTAGGCACACTGATGGTTATTGCCGGAGCAAAGATGCACCCGTTATGGCAAACCCCCGTGCTGCCGCTGTTATTTCTGCTTTCAGCAATTGCCGTTGGATTTCCCATGATTATTTTTGAATCATTAATTGCATCACACAGCTTCAGGCTGAAACCCGAAATGCATATACTTTCAAATTTAGGCGGTATGACAATTCCAATATTAGGAATATATCTTGCATTTAAGATTGGCGATATGTTCGTAAGGGAAACTTTTGTTTACCTGTTTAATTTTGATACAGTATCATTACTTTTTCTGCTTGAAAATGTTTTATTGATTGCAGCATTTATATTATTTGTTAACAGAAAAATGCATAATACTCCGGGCGGATTGTTTGCTGCAGCAAGTTTAGTTATCGCAGGTGTATTTTTAAATCGTTTCAATAATTTTATAACCGCTTATAAGCCGTTTCACGATCCTGTGGTGTATTATCCTTCAATTGGAGAAATTTCCGTAACAATCGGCTGCATTGCAATGCTCGTCCTGCTCTACAGGATAATTGTAATGTATTTTCCTGTTATCAGCGGAGAACCGGTAAGTAAAAGATGAAGAAATTTATATTAATATTTTTGCCGCTGTTATTCCTGGGTTTCCTTGCCGTAAAAGTTTTACCCCCGGCAAGTCCGGATACAGAACAGGTTACAAAACCTGATACAAATAATATTACCGAAAATACGAACTATCAAAAGGTTAAGAAAAATAATACTGCTAGAATTCATCAGTCAGTAAGCTGCAAAACCTGCCACGAAACTGAATTTCCCACACCGGATATGCCCGGTTTGCTTGAATGCCCCAGAGAAGATATGGTGACTGTTCATCACTCCCCCCAAGAAGGACCTGAAACCGTAGTAATTGACGAAATGTCATCGCTATATACAGGTGTTATATTTCCGCACAAGATACATGCTGAAATGTCTGAAATGTCGCAGGGGTGTACTGGCTGTCATCATTATAATACTACCGGACCCGTTCTAAACTGCAGAAAGTGCCATTCAGCAGCACGAAACAGAAGCGATATTTCCCTTCCTGATCTGAAAGCAGCTTATCACAGGCAGTGCGTTTGCTGCCACAGGCAGTGGAGCAGGGATGCCGGCTGCAATAAGATTTGCCACCAGAATATCGAAGGCACGGTTAAAAAAATAACAGAAACCAATAAAGGAATTTCTCACCCCGAAATCAATATACCCGTCAGGCTTGTATGGCAGACTGAATCCAAAACAAATAAAACTGTAACATTTTATCACAATGAACATACTGACCTTTTTAAAATTGATTGTAAAAGCTGCCATAACAGCGAAAGCTGTATAAAATGTCATCTCAAAAAAAATGAAGGTGATAAACTAAATACAATTAAACTGGTTAGATCAATTGAAGAACATCACAAACCCTGCATTAATTGTCATTTGGGAAATAACTGCACCAAGTGCCACAAAGAAGATATCATGAAGCCTTTTGACCATAGTGTTTCTTCGGGGTGGAGCCTTAAACCGTATCACACCAATATAGAATGTACTAAATGCCACAGGGAAAAAATGCCATACAGAAAATCAGGGCATAAATGTGTAACGTGCCATAAAAATTTCACTGTAAAATTTGATCATAAGCTTGCCGGTTTTGAATTTTCCGAAGAGCATTTAGGGCTGGAATGTAAAAACTGCCACGCCGGCAATGATTTCATCAGTCCGCCCGTATGCACAGAGTGCCATGATGATAAATCATATCCGCAGGATTTGCCGGGTAAGAGAAAATGAATTTATAATCCCCCTTTGAGAGGGGTGGCGCTTTAGCGCCGGGGTGTGTAAAAACCCTGGCAATTTCCCACCGCATCTCGCACATTTTTTTTGTTCGACTCCTACGGGGTCGTTCTTTTTTATGAAATCAATTTCTACAAACATTTGACTCCTGACGGAGTCATTTTTTTCCGCTACAAACAACGCAGATATATTTTTAATAAAATTTAGAGTTGTAGTATTTTGAGTTGCCACGACCTTTAGGTCGTGGTTTAAGTTAAACTTAATAATACCGGCTTTAGCCACAGTTATCACTGATAATTTCCGCTCCAGTCTGTCCTCTCTAAACGTTGGTAATCTTACAAAAAATAAAAAACTGACCGCAGAGCGGTCATATATTTATAGCACGGAAAATCTTAAATTGAATTGACCACAGAGGGGTCACACGTTTTTTTTGTGTTTGCTCATGACAGATTCACAATTTCAAAGTCAATTTTTCATTAAAATTTACTATAATTTGCATAATTTCATTGATTTTATAGTTTCAATTAAATATATTTGCTTTCTGTAAAATTTTTATTCCGAAGTAGCTCAGTTGGTTAGAGCATCTGACTGTTAATCAGAGGGTCGCAGGTTCAAGT
>LLZO01000306.1 GCA_001567545.1 Candidatus Tepidiaquacellales bacterium OLB5 | reverse complement strand
GTGCGTTGTTAATAAAGTCATTCCAAGGGAATTGCCTTTTCCAGGATTAAATCCTTCAGGCAGGCCTTTCCCGTTATCCTTAATTGAAATGCTGTAAAATTCCGGTATATTGGTTTTTATGATCATATCAGAATCGGCTATAAGCTTAACGGATATCTCACCTTTTCTTTCATCCGGAAAAGCATGTTTAAGCGAGTTTGATAAAGCTTCATTAAGTATCAGTCCAAGCGGAATAATGGTATCAAGGGCAAACTCAGCCCCGTTTGTTTCTATTTTTAAGCCAATACGTTCAAATGTAACACCATAAGATGAATAAATATTCTTTGCCAGCATTAAAATATATTCTTGCAGCTGTGTTTTTCCGATATTCCTGCTTTGGTAAAGATTTTCATGGACAAGCGCCATTGCTCTTACCCTGTTACGGCTGGAATTTATTGCTTCTATTGCTTCGGGGTGTTCATATTGTTCAACCTGCATATTCAGCAGGCTGGAAATTACCTGAAGATTATTCTTTACACGGTGATGAATTTCTTTCAGCATTATTTCCTTTTCTTCCAGTGAATCCTTGAGCTCCTTATCGTGTTTTTTCTTTTCAGTTATATCCTGTTTAATTGCAACATAATGAGTAGTATTTCCCATATTATCCATAATCGGTCCAATAGATGCCGCTTCCCAATAGAGTTCACCGTTCTTCTTTCTGTTCAAAAACTCCCCGTGCCAGATTTCGTTCCTTTCAAGAGTATCCCTCAGGCTTTTATAAACTTCAGGTTTTGTATGCCCTGATTGCAGCAGTGAGGGATTTTTCCCCATAACTTCTTTTACGCTGTAACCTGTAAGTTCGCTGAAATACGGGTTTATATATTCAATTTCATAATTGCTGTTGGTAATTACTATACTGTTGGGGCTTTGTTCTATACCTTTCGAAAATTTTCTTACCTGTTCAAGCGCAGCTTCTTTTTCTTCCAGCTCTTCCTGGAGTTTTTTGTAAAGCCCTGCTCTTTGAATGGCTGAGGCAAATATAAATGCAAAAGGTTCAAGTTTAAGCATATCTTCTTCTTTAAAAATCCCTGCTTCATAGTTTTGTACCTGAAGTACACCGATAACTTTTTCAGAATGTTTTAACGGTAACATAATTGCGGCATGAGATACATTCTGTATTTCTCCCCCCGGGTTGCTCAGGTTCCCGTCTTCATCCACAAAAATTTATTGGCGGAATCTTTCGTTCTTTCTTCAAGATCGCTTACTATCTGGGCATTGCCGGTCATAATTGTCCGCGTTAATGGCCCGCTTCCCGAAGGATCAAGCTTCATAAGCGGTATATTTGAAGTATCGATATTTTCACCGTTCATCCAGATTGAATCATATTTTATATATTTACCGTCATCAGTAATAAGAGAGACCATAATCCCCGTAACATTCAGAACATTTTTTATAAACCCAAAACATACCCTGTAAAGCTCTGATGTATCAACAGCCCTGTTTGCCGCAAGGCTTGCTTCATACAATACTTTTAAATATTCTTCATTTTTCTGTTTGGTTTCAAGTAATTTTTTTTCAAGTGTAATATCAACATTATATGCCAGTATTGTTTCAATTTGGCCGCTGCTTCCCTGAACGGGCCTTGAATATATTCTGATATCAATATCGCTTCCGTCTTTTCTTTTTCTGTGATGCTCTTTCCCGTTAATGTAGTGGTTATTAATGTTTATATTAAGATTCTCCCTGAATTCATGTTTTCTTTCTTCCGGGACTATAGGAAGTACTTTGCCGTAAACTTCCTCAGCCTTCCAGCCAAACATCTGTTCAGATGCTTTATTCCAGATGCTTTTAATTCTGCCTTCGGTATCCAGGTCAAAAATGCTCAGCGGCGAAGCTTCGATGATAGATTTTAAATATTCTGATTTAAGCTTAAGCTCGTTTTGGGTATTTTTAAGGTCAGTGATATCTATTGCGCTGCCAAGAATCTCCTGCGGCAACCCGTTCTCATCCCTTTTAAAAATACAGTCATGGCTTTTAAACCAGCAGTAATGTCCTGCTTTATGCTTCATTCTGTATTCAAATTCAGATACTTCGCCGTCTTTAAGCTGCATTACTTCCTTTTGTACATACTCTATCATCCTTTGTGCATCATCCGGGTGCATGAGTTCTTTAATAATGTTCATCCCGGGGTCCTGGATCTCTTCGAGAGTATAACCAAGGATCCTTTCCAGTGCTTTATTTGCATATACCTGGTTACTTTTCAAAAGATCATATACGTAAACTACTACGTGGCTTGAGTTCACCAAATGTGAATTAAATTTTTCCGTAGTCTCAAGTTTCAAAAGATTCTTCATAATTTCCGTTTCATCCGCTATAAGCGTGATAACAGAAATAATTTTACCCTGTTCGCTGAATTCGGGAATTTTGCTGTATGAAATATATTTTTCACCATAGTGAAGCTTATCCCTTAATTTTTTTCCCGTTGAAAGCACATATTCATTGCCTTCCCTTACTTTTTTTGCTATATCCGCATCTTTATACGCTTCTTCTGGAGATAAACCAATCATTTCATCCGGATTTTTTACCGTGAGAAGATTTTTCAGCAGCTCCCACGCTGCGGGGTTCAGATACTCATACCTGCATTCTGTATTATGCCTTAAAACACAAAACTCAAGGTTTTCTGCAAGTGTTTTATATTCGTTTTCCTTATCCGTTAATTTAATATTAGATTCGATTGCTGCTTTAAAATATTTCTTAAGCAGAAAATAAAATAAAACTGATGTTATAAATACAAACAACAGCCCTTTAATTATATCAATATTTAAATAGTTAACTGTACCATAATCCAGGCTGGATTTTAATAGATCGGTCGAAATTATCCATAGCGACCCGAACA
>LLZO01000305.1 GCA_001567545.1 Candidatus Tepidiaquacellales bacterium OLB5 | reverse complement strand
CAAAATCGCCCGCAATATGCGGAATATATATCAACCCGGGCTTGCCTATATTTTCATACATAACAGGCAGGATGTAATTTTTTCTGCTCAGTTGTGAATTTTTCGCTGCTGCACGAAAATAATATGAAACCAAAAACTAATATTAAGAAGATTAAGTGTTTCATAGGTTTTAGTATTTAGTTTATTTGTTATTACTTAATTAAGATCATTTTATTTACTGCTGAAAAATCTCCTGTTGTTAATTTATAAAAATACACTCCGCTTGGATAGTTTGTTGCATCCCATTGATATTCATAAGTTCCGGGTGTTAGTTTGCTGTTTACCAGTACAGCAATTTCATTTCCGAGGACGTCGTAGATTTTCAGAGATGTAAACACACCTCGTCCGGCTTCGCCGGACACCCCTCTTGAGAGGGGAATTTCAAAATTTATTGTTGTAGAAGGATTGAATGGATTTGGGTAATTCTGGTACAGCCTGAATTCCTGCGGCTGATTGTTGATGCCCGATATACCGTTTATTATAGGCTGTAATTTAACATTCAAAACTGTTGCCTGGTCATTTACAGCAGATACATTCTGAATTGTTTTGCTGTAATATCCCGGGGCTGAAAATGTTAAATTATAAGTACCGGCAATTATCATCCTGTAATACATGCCAAACAGACTGTCGGAATATACTTCGCTGCTGTCTATATCAAAACCGCTTATACTAATTTTAGCTTTTAACGGCAGATTAGTTACTGAATCAGTCACCTGGCCCTTAATTCCATATTGTACCTGCTCAAGATAACCGATCAGTGAACGGTAAAGATATTCCCAGTGTGCAGGAAGCTGGGCAGGAGGAAGAAGCTTTGTGTCGGAGATTTCTATAGTACTTTCCCTGCCATGCCTGTAATATATCTGGTAATCCTGCCTTGAACCATGAACATAATACCATGCATAACCGTTGGTTATTCCGTTCACATATTCATTCATATAATTTGAAGGAGCATACTGGTGAACGGTATCTGCAAATTTTCGTGATACCCGAACCCACCACGCATCATCTGCAGCAAGTCTTGCCCAGCAGTCCCACGGGTAATTGACAACTTCCGTTCCCCCGTGAAAATTTGCTGAAAGCCTCCAGTAATACTGACCTGATGCATTCATAAAATTTATTATTTCCGGCTGCAGGTTCGGATTGCCGTAATAATCAGTACCCGGGTAGTTGCGGTTAAGGTCGACATTATTTGCGTTGCCTCTTATTGCCCCGTTAACCGTGTTGTTTCCTGTCCTGTAAGTCCCATCCGGATTTGCGAGCGGGTTTATCCATATTTCAGCATTGTTTACAAGCTGGGTAATCTGTGTATTTGAATTGTAGCTGTTAAGCAGAGTATGTATGAGCCTGAGCATTAAAACATATCCTGTTGTTTCATCACCGTGCATTGATGATGTATACATAGCTTTAGGTTCCGGTTCAGGGGTATTTACATTATCAGATATAACAGCAAAAAGCATTTGCCTTCCCTGTACTGTTGAACCGATATTTACTATCCGGCAGAGATTGGGAAAATCTGCTGCAAACTGATTCATCATTGCAATGTAAGCATCATATGTAGGGTAAACATCCCATTCAAGAATTTCTTCCGGAGAGCTTTTCATTTTTACATCAAACTCAGCATCACCGGGGTGAGGCAGAACTGTAAACGGAATATCGAGCTTAAGGAACTCTTCAAATTCCTGTTTGTTTGCATACGCAAACGCGGTTTCACCGCTAAAATTATCAATCGAAATTATTTTGGAAATGTCATTTAACCTTGCCTTATCAAATACCATGAAGCTGAAGTAAACTTCACCTTTAGATTCAAGATACTCGTAAGCTTTTTTTATTTCGCAGCTGTTTTGCTGAGAATAATTATTTATTGTCAGCAGAGTTAAAGTAATAAAAATATACAGGATAGTTCTCATTGGATGTATTAGAAAATTTGCATAATATCACAATGTAAATTAGCTTAATGCCTGTAGTTATCCTATGATTTTGTTCACGTAATAATATGATATTTATATGGGTAAAAGTATGTAAAATCTTTAAAAATCAGCAAAAAAGCCCGGTATTTACCGGGCTTCAGAAATTCAAAATTTCTTTCAGTTAAAATTCAGCGCTGATGCCGATTGTAGGCAATATACCGAGATTTTTATTTGCTTCAATTTCCCGCTTAAATGGATTCCACTCATATTGATATACGTTCTGCCGGTTATAAATATTCTGAATGTCGATATAAGTTGTCAAAGTCCATGCTTTAAACATGAATCTTTTTTCTGCCCGTATATCCAGCCTTTGGTAAACAGGCAATACTTCAGTATTATAATAATTGTAGTCGATGCTTCCGTTATCCGGATCTATCGGGGTATATGGCCTTCCTCCAGCAAGGCGGAATTTAGCGCTGAACTCCCACGATTTGCCAAGCTTATAGCCTCCGCTAACATTAAGCACATAACGGTTATCCCAGTCAGATCTTCTTTCAACTCCGTCGTATGCTTTGTATTTAACATCACTGTAAGAAAAGCTTACTTGTCCATAGATGCTTTTTGTTAATGCTTTCTGCAGGAAAATTTCAAAACCCATAGCCTTGCCGGTTCCTGCGCTGACCAGCTGCTCCAGTCCAAAAGAATTCTGTGTTTCAAACCCGCTGTTGTTTGCCAGTATAAGGTACGGCCTGTTTACGCTTACCGGGTAATTTCTGTAATCCTTTAAATATCCTTCAACCGTCAGCCTGGTGCTTTCATCGAATAAGTATTCAATTCCTGCTATGTAATGGTCTGCTCTTATATCTTCAAGATCTTTATTGTTTTCAGAGCCGATTATCCATATATATGAAGGGGACTGGTAGAATATGCCGTATGCAAAGTTAAGGCTGAGCTTGGGTGTAATTGTTACCGCAAGACTGGTTCTGGGAGACACATAATTTTTTTTATTTATAATATCAATATAATCATATCTCACACCCGCAGTAAGCTTAAATCTTTTCAGAAAATTTTGAGTTATTTCCGCATAAGCAAATCCTTTATATGTATAAAGGTTTTTCAGAATTGTTACCGCCGGAAGTATTATGTAGTTTCCTGTATTCGGGTCTAAATAAGAAAGAGTATCGGCTTTTTTATCGATATCGTAATCCAGCTTAATTCTTTTACCGGCTCCGCCGAGCGAAATTAATGTTGATGGCGAAATCCTGCTGCTGTAATCAAGCTTAAGCTGAATATCGCTTTCTTTTGAATCATTGCGGAAAATTTCGGTAAAATTACTGTCTCGCTGAGAAAAGAAAAAGTTTGTGTAATTCCGTGCAACAGAGCTTACCAGGAATGAATTTTTGTTAAGCAGTGTTTTCCATAAAATCCCCGCTGAGTAACTGTTCTGGTTATTGGTAAGTATATCCAGGTTATTCTGTTTATTTTCTTCGGTATCATTATTAAAGCGTACTTTATCAAGAGCGCCGAAGGAGTTGAATTCAATAAAATTGGAATTGTTGATCCTGTAATCAGCCTTCAATTGAAAATCGGTGTATTCCGGCACAAAAGAAAAACCGGCAGCATTAAAGATCAGATCAAGGTAGCTTCGGCGGGCAGATACCAGCCAGCTTGATTTATTTTTTTTGTTATCGGTCCTTCAAAATTTGCACCGAACCCGGTGCCGCTCAGATTTATTTTCCCAAAGAATTTTTCGGAATTACCTGCTCGCTGCTGAATTTCAACGACTGATGAAAGCTTATCTCCGTATTTAGCGCTGAAACCTCCGGTTAAAAAATTTACATTCCTCACAAAATCCAGGTTCAGTATACTCACCGGACCACCTGTAGCACCCTGTGAGCCAAAATGATTAATATTGTTTACCTCAAATCCATCAACAACAAACAGATTTTCAGCCGGAGAGCCTCCGCGCACAAGAAGATCATTTCTGCCGTCTGATGTGAGTGAAATTCCGGGAAGTGATTGGATAACCCTGCCGATATCTTCAAGTCCGCCTGGGAATCTCCGTATTTCTTCGAATGTAAGTGATTTAAACGAAGTTGTTACGTCAGAAGGCTTCTGAAATCGTGAATCCTCAATTACAACTTCTTCAGTCTGAACGCCCTGCAGCTCTATGATCAGCTCACGCTCGATACCTGTGGATATAACTACATCGCTTTGAATGAATTTTTGATATAATGCAGATGTGAATTCAACACTGTAGGTACCAAGCGGAATTCCTGCTATTCTGAAGCTGCCGTCTTCTTTGGTTTTAGCAGTCAGGCCGGTACCAAGTATTTTAACGTTGATATCTTTAAGGAATGTTTGGGTAGCTTTATCCAGAACAATACCGTTAAGTATGCCGCTTTGCTGCGAAAAAGCTGTAAAAATTGAAAAAAACAGTAAAAATACAGTAATTAATTTTTTCATT
>LLZO01000304.1 GCA_001567545.1 Candidatus Tepidiaquacellales bacterium OLB5 | reverse complement strand
TGGGAGCTGCTTACAAAGGTGTGGGGACTCGATAAGAACCGCCTTTGGGTTACATATTACCGTGAAGACCTTGAAACTAAAGACCTGTGGGAAAAAAATACTGATATAGATCCCTCACATGTATTAAAGTTCGATGAAAAAGATAATTTTTGGGAAATGGGCGATACCGGTCCGTGCGGACCCTGCAGCGAAATTCATTATGATTTTACCTCCGGCGGCTGCAATGCAGCCGATGTGAATGCAGGCAATCCAGATGTTATGGAAATATGGAACCTTGTTTTTATACAGTATAACCGTGATAGTACAGGTACGCTTCATGACCTGCCCGCTAAGCATGTTGATACAGGTATGGGTTTTGAGCGTATGGTTAGGGTTCTGCAGAATAAATCCTCTAACTACCTCACAGATGTATTCCTTCCGCTAATAAATGATCTGATAAATATTACCGGTAAAGAGTATTCCGGGAAGTTTGAAGCCCCGATGAATGTTATTGCCGACCATGTCCGCACACTCACTTTTGCAATTGCAGACGGTGCAATTCCCGGCAACGAAGGCAGGGGATATGTTCTTCGCAGAGTACTCAGGCGAGCAGCGCGATACGGGCGGAATCTTGATATGCGCACTCCGTTTATTTTTAAGCTGGTTGATACTCTTGTTAATACAATGGGTCATGTATTCCCTGAAATTGTTGAAAAAAAGGATTTCATTAAAGAAGTAATCAAAGGGGAAGAAGAAAGCTTTAATGTAACACTTGATAAGGGTCTTGCATTATTTAATGAAGAAGCTGAAAGAATGAAAAAATCGGGTGAAACCACTTTCAGCGGTGAGGTGGCTTTTAAGCTGCATGATACATATGGTTTTCCGGTTGACCTGACCGAACTTATGGCAAGGGAATCAGGTTATAACGTTGATTCTGTTTCATTCGATAAATTAATGAATGAGCAGAAAGAAAGAGCAAGGATATCAAGAAACAAAAATGAAGTAGAACTTATCCAATCTTCCACTAAAGATTTTGATAATATAAAAGGTTTTTATAATCCATATTTGATAGAAAATAAAGGTCTTGATGTAACAATTTTAAATCATTCATTGCTTGAAAATTCCTATTTAGAATTAGTTATTTTAGATAAAAATCCTTTTTATATAGAATCGGGAGGTCAAGTATCTGATACCGGAAAATTAATTCTTGATGATGGTTATAATTTATTAGTAGAAAAACCTTTTAATGACAGTTACTTGTATGTTAAAGGACCAACTAATAGAGATTTAGTATCCCAAAATGCTGTGGCATGCATAGATTTTCCCCGGCGTCAATCGATACAGCGCAATCATACTGCAACACATATAATGCACGAAGCATTAAGAAGAGTTCTGGGCTCGCATATCAAGCAGATGGGCTCTTATCTTGATGATAAGGTGTTAAGGTTCGATTTCCCGCATTTCCACAAGCTTAAACCGCAGGAAATCACCGATATCGAGCAGATTGTTAATGATAAGATACAGGAAAATATCACAGTATATGCTGAGGAGCTTTCAATTGATAAAGCAAATAAGATACCAAATGTAAAGAAATTCTTCGGTGATAAATACGGTGATATTGTGCGTGTAGTATTTGTTGATGATAAATTCAGTGTTGAATTCTGCGGCGGCACGCATGTTAAAACAACAAATGATATTGGACTCTTTAAAATTGTGCGAGAAGAAAGCATTTCAGCCGGAACACGCAGAATATTTGCTAAAACAGGGATTGGTATAATTGAGCATATTAATGAAAAAACCACTGAGATAGAAAAATTAATTTCAGAATTACCTGAAAAATATGCCAACAATTTCCGCCTGGCAATATCTGAATTCAAAAAGGATTTTGAAGGGACTGATTTCAGGAACACTGATATGCTTGCATCGCTGATAAAGTACCATGATTCAACAATTAATTCACTGCTAGAAGTTAAGGAAAAATATCTTGAAGAAAAGAAACATCTTGAAAAGGAACTTGCAAAGCAAAAAGTACAAGATGCCGCCGGTTCAATTGATGAGTTGGTAAGCTCTGCAAAAGATGTAAACGGTATAAAGCTTATTACAGGTGAGTTTTCTGTTGATAATACCGATGAGCTTAAGGAACTGGGTGATAAGCTCCGCGAAAAAATGGGTTCAGCTGTTGGACTTCTTTATTCAGTTATTGAAGGAAAGATAGGCTTGTGCACAGTGGTAAGTGATGACCTTGTTAAGAACAAAAAGCTTTCCGCAGGCAAAATTGCCGGCGATGTTGCTAAAATACTCGGCGGCGGCGGAGGCGGAAAACCGCACCTTGCTACAGCAGGAGGAAAGGATGTATCGAAACTGGATGAAGCATTGGCAGCATTACCTGAAATTATAAAAAAATATTTATAAAATCTAAATTTATTTGAAAGCAATAATTCCTGTAGCGGGTATCGGAACGCGGCTTCAGCCGCTGACAAACAAAGTGCCCAAAGTGCTTGTTAATGTTGCAGGCAAGCCTATGCTTTTCCATTTGATAGATGAAATTGTCAAAAACGGGAGGATCGATACAGTTGTCCTTATTATCGGTTATCTCGGCAATCTGATTATTGAATCAGTCAATAAGGAATATAAAAATTCAGGCGTTAAATTTGAATTTATTGAACAGAAAGAAATGCTGGGTCTGGGACATGCTGTTTACCATGCAAAAGATTTTGTTGGGGCAGAGCCGGTAATAATTATTCTTGGTGATACGGTATTTGAATTTAATCTTAACAGCTTTATTTCAAATGAATATTCAGCCATCGGCGTAAAAGATGTTGAAGATACTCAGCGGTTCGGTATAGTGGAAGCTGAAGATGGTTTTATTAAGCGCATGATAGAAAAACCCGCCCCGGGTGTAACAGAAAGCAAAAGCGCAATTGCCGGGCTGTATTTTATTAAGAACGGCAGTAAATTGTTTGAGGCAGTTGAATACCTAATGAAGAACAATATCCGTACAAAAAATGAATACCAGCTTACTGATGCTTTAATGAAGCTTGTAAGTGACGGTGAAAAAATGGTGACTTTTGAAATTGAAAACTGGTTCGATTGCGGTAAACCCGAAACACTTATTAACACAAATACATACATCCTGCACCGCGACTGGAATTACGACCAGGACTATCCTTACGATTCCTGTACTTTTATAGAACCTGTTTATGTAGGTGAAGGGTGTATTCTGGAAAATTCTACTATTGGACCCAATGCGGCAATTTCTAACGGTGCTGTGATAAAAAATTCAATTGTACGCAATTCGCTTATCAGCGAAAATGCCGAAATTATTGATGCTGAGCTTGACGGTACTGCAGTCGGAACAGGGGAGACAGTGAAAGGAATTCACGGCAATGAAGTAATTGCCGACGGACAGATAGTTTCATACTAAAAATAATAAGATTTATTATATTTTATGATTATAGCCACAGGCTTTAGCCTGCGTTTTTTATTAAATTTCATAACCTGAACGTTGCTGCCATTTGCTGAATGAAGAAGGTAGTTTTATCATATTAATTGAAATTTAGTAGTATGATTTAATTACTACTCCTAATTGAAGCAACCAATTATAACTTATAAATTAATTGCCACGACCTTTAGGTCGTGGGTAAGGAAATTTAAGAAACAGGGCTTTAGCTCATAATGAATTTAACATCAGGGGCTAAAGCCCTGTTGTATTTTATGATTTTATCCACGGTCTAAAGACCGTGGCTATCAAGAAATGATTATATATTCTTCTTTTTAAAAATTAAAGCTTTAATGAATAACCGGAAAATACCTGCCTGGCGTTATTTTTAATTTGATATTTATTATTTGAAGATTATTTCTTCGGTCTCGCAATGTTCATACCCCAATCAAATAACCAATTTGGCAGTATCTTTATCAATCTTGTGCTCATAACAATGGGCAGGGGAAACTGTACAATGCTTCTTCCTGCATCAATGCCTTTGCGGATGATTTTTGCAGCCTTATCCGGCTGCATAAGCAGCGGCATTTTAAACTCATTTTTATCGGTCATAGCTGTTTTAACAAATCCGGGTCTTATAGTAATTACCTTAATATTTTCTTTTTTAAGCTCAACCCTGGCGCCTTCAAGCAGAATAGATGCCGCAGCTTTACTGGCTGAGTAGCTTGATGAGCCTCCGTAACCTCTAACATCAGCAAGCGAGGTAACACCTGCAATAGTTCCGTAACCCTGATTTCTTAAAACAGGCAATACTGCTTCCAATACGTGGGCTATTCCGAATGTATTTACTTCAAATGTTTCCTTAAACTGTTTACTGTTGAATTTGTTCATCCAATTGGGTCCGCCAACACCTGAATTAATTATCACAAGATCAATTTTCCCCAGCTTTTCTTCAGCAAATTTAATCCCTGCCAAAACTTCGTCATAATCTGTAATGTCGCATTTCTGTGCCCATACATTTTTGTTTGATGTATTAAGTTCCTTGCATAGAGCATTAAGCTGTGCTTCGTTTTTTGAAAGCATTATTATGCTCGAAGAAAGTGATGAATACTCCATTGCAAGGGCTTTGCCGATACCCTGTGATACTCCGAAAATTACAACATTATTAAATTTACTCATTGTTCAGATATTCTGCAAGAAGCCTGTGGAAATGGTGAACACCCTGCTCGCGTTTAGGCGAGTACCTTCCGGTTTTATAAAAACTTGACTGCATTCCCTTTTGAACCATCTCAACAATTGCCTCGTCTTCGCGTTCAACCCTGTCCAGCCCGGCACCGGCTCCTTTATCAAGCTTTGAAGCATCACTTATGTAAGTAAGAAATGATACTTTCGTCAGGTCTTTAGCCAGGGGTTTAATTATATTTATTGAAAGTCCCCACGGGTAATAATTAAGCATTAAATTGGGAAATACCCACCAGTAATATGCAGCAATTTCATTGCCATAATCTGGAGAAGTTTCATAAAGTGTAAAACATTCTTCACCCGGTTTGGCAATCCCGGTCTGCAAATTACAATGATCATACAGTTCTGTTGAATATGAACCGTAATCGATAACTTCATTCAGGCTGCTGTGTACGTAGGGTATATGGAAACCTTCGAGGTAATTTTCAACATAAAGCGCCCAGTTGCATTTTACAAGGTAATCCCTGCTTCTTGCCGGCTCAAACATCATTTCATTGAATTTAACGCCTTCCAGGCGGTCTGTAACAGGCTTAAACGCCGCTTTATGAGTGATTCCCGGGTTTATTGATGCAAAAATGAACTTATGCCATATTTCAAACGGAACTTTTGAAAGGTCATCTTCAGGTCTTGGAAAGTTCAAAGCATCTTCACACTCCGGCATACTGCGGAAACAGCCGTTAAGCTCAAACCTTCTGCCGTGGTAGCGGCATTTCATATTCTTGACTGTATCAGAGCTTTCCACCAGAATATTACCACGATGAGTGCAGACATTTGATAAACAATGAATGTAGTCTTTAAGGTCACGGGTCAGCAACAGCGGTTCATTTAAATAACCTTCAAGCAGAGTAAACGGATATACAGTACCGGGAATTTTCAGCTTATCAGTATCACAGATAAGCTGCCATGAGCGTTTAAACACTTTATTTTTGAGTGAATTATAAACTTCATCACTTCGGTAAAATTCAGAAGGCAGTGTTTCAGCTTTCCTTATATCAGGATCAATATATATTTTTTTCATACCCATTTTTTCTTTTTGAAATAAATATAGAACCCAATTCCTATTGAAGCCATTAATCCTAAAGCAAACCAGTATCCACCAACCCATTTCAGCTCAGGCATAATATCAAAGTTCATTCCGTAAATGCTGGCAATAAAAGTCATTGGAATAAAAATGGTGGAAATAAGCGCCAGGTATTTCATAGTTTCGTTCAGCCTGTTGCTTATGCTTGAAAGATAAATATCTATCATACCAGAAAGCATATCACGGTATGTTTCTATTGTATCAAGTACATTTATTGTATGGTCGTAAACATCGCGCAGGTATAAATGGGTATTGCGTGAAACAAGCTCGGATTCACCGCGCTCCAGCCTGCTTATAGCTTCTCTTAATGGCCAGACTGACTTCCTCAGGTAGAGCATTTCACGTTTTATCCTGTAAATTTCTGTAAGTGTTC
>LLZO01000303.1 GCA_001567545.1 Candidatus Tepidiaquacellales bacterium OLB5 | reverse complement strand
CTTATAAACTTTCAGAATTCCCGCACAAAAACAGATCCTTCACAGCTGCTTGTACAGGCAAAAAAATGCAAATCACTCAGCTCCGCTGCCTGGCTTATCAACAAGTTAAGCATACTTGAGAAAAAATCTTCAAAAAGATATCAATCCGCAGGTTAAATCTCAGATACAATAGTTCTTAATTTTACATTTATAAAGTAATAATTTATAAATAAATTTGCGCATATGAATATTTGCATTCTAGGCGCAGGCGGCTGGGGTACAGCACTGGGCATTATACTAAACAGCAACAAACATAAAGTTACTCTGTGGGAATATGACAAAGAGTATGCTCATACCATTAATGAATACAGGGAAAATTTTTATTACCTGCCTAAAGTTAAGATTCCGGCAAGAATAACAATCAGTTCAGATATTAATGCAGCTGTAAAGGATAAAGACCTTATTGTAGTTGCAACACCCACCCAGTTCATCAGGGGAGTTATAGAACAGGTAAGTGATATTGATTTTAATAACAGGCTGATACTCAGTGTATCCAAAGGGATTGAAAACCACAGCCTGATGACAGTATCACAGATCTTCAATGATGTTTTCAAAAATATAAGCAAAAAAATATCTGCGTACTTTCAGGTCCCTCTCATGCAGAAGAAGTTGCAAAAAAAATCCCCACAGCAGTTGTAGCAGCCGGGTATGATGAAAAAAATTCGGAGATCATACAAAAGCTCTTTTCTAATAATTATTTCAGGGTATATAAAAGCAGCGATGTACTTGGGGTTGAGCTTGGCGGTGCATTAAAAAACGTGATCGCAATTGCCGCAGGCATTGCTGACGGAGCAGGTTTCGGGGATAACACAAAAGCGGCTATAATGACAAGAGGGATCAGGGAATTAACCCGGTTTGGAATGAGGTTCGGCGCACATGAAAGCACATTTATGGGTCTGTCAGGCATAGGAGATTTAATAGTAACCTGCATGAGCAAACACTCTCGCAACCGTTTTGTTGGCGAGGAAGTTGGCAAAGGTAAAAAGCTGAAGCAGGTTCTGGCGGAAATGAAAATGGTAGCCGAGGGCGTTGCCACCACAGAATCTACACATGAGCTTTCAAAAAAGCTTGGGATTGAGCTGCCGATAATCGAGCAGGTGTATAAGGTACTTTTCCTTGGAAAGGACCCGCACCATGCAACAGAAAAACTTATGACTCGAAACCTTAAGGATGAAAAATAATCCCCCGGTTTTGTATATAAATGCAAAAGTCTGGCAGCCTGATGGCAGCTTCTCTGATTGCTTCGGAGTAAGTAACGGGCATTTTGATTTTGTTGGTTCAAATTTGCAGGCTGATACCCTTAAAAAAAATTATACGGAAATTATTGATCTGAACGGCAGGCTTGTTCTGCCCGGCTTAACTGACGGGCATCTGCACCTTGTAAACGGAGCTCTTTCGCTAAGAGAGCTTGACTGTACAGGAATTGGTTCAATTTCTGCGCTGCAATCAGAAGTAAAAAGTTATGTTTCTGATAAAAATCCCAAATGGGTAACTGGCGGCAATATGGATATCGGCAAAATTTTTGGCGATACATCACTTCACACCGGAAATTTTGCTGATAATATACTTTCAGATAAACCCTTATTTATTAATAATTATGATCATCATTCCGCAATCTGCAATTCAGAAGTAATTAAGCTTGCCGGATTATCAAGCCGTATAAATGAGTTTAAACCAGGGGAAATTGAGCTTGATATAAACGGCAATCCTACCGGATTGATACGCGAAGCAGCATTAACCGCAGTATATGAAGTTATGCCTGAACTTTCATTAAATGAAAAAGTATCCGCTCTTAGCGATTGTATTTCCGGAATGCATAGAAAAGGCATCACATCAGTTAGCGATATTACCCTGCCGCACGAGCTTGAAATTTATAATGAATTATATCAATCACAAAAACTGAATTTGCGGATAAATTCATATCTTCCTTTTACAGAGTTTGATAATATTCAAAATCACCTTGAATCAACAAAAAATATCAATAAAGATTATTTTACAATTAAAGGGTTTAAAGCATTTTGGGATGGTGCATTGGGTTCTGATACAGCCTTATTCAGCCGGAACTACAAAAACAGAAACAATAATGGCTACAAAACTGAATTGGTAAACAGCGGTAAAATAAATGAGCTGGCAAAAAGGATAGATAAAGCCGGTTACCAGATAATCATTCATGCAATCGGTGATAAAGCAGTAAGCGAAGTACTTGACCTGTATGAATCATTGCCAAACACGAAAAAGCTCCGGCACAGGATTGAACATGCGCAGCATATAGATCCCGCAGACTATGAACGCTTTGGCAGGCTAGGTGTTATTGCTTCAGTTCAGCCTGTTCATTTAAAATATGATGCCAGGGTAGTTGCTGAAAAACTGCCTGACGAACTGGTAAGGAACACTCACAATTATTCTAAAATTACTGAATCAGGCGGAATATTAAATTTCGGAACAGATTTTCCGATAGTAGGTTTTGACCCGTTTGAAAATATCCAGTTAGCTTCTACACGAGCAGCAGATTCAGGTATTTTTTTACCTGAATTTAAAATTCCGGTACATGAATGTATTAAAGCATATACTATAAATAACGCATATTCAAATCACAATGAAAATTTTGCCGGCAGTATCTCTAAGGGGAAAGTCGCTGATTTTATTATTCTGAATAATGATATCTTAATATGTGATCCGGAAGAAATACAATATACAGCTATTGATAAAGCATTTCTAAACGGTGTAATTCTGTACTGATATTATAAAAGTATAAAATTATCTCAATTTTCTTACCATTTCCATTACTGCAATTCCATAAGCAACAGAAACATTTATAGAGTGTTTAAACCCGTACTGCGGTATTTCAATTGAAAAATCAGACACAGCAATAATATCATTTGAAACTCCTGTAAGTTCATTCCCCAGAATAAGGCATAATGGAAATTCATCCTTATTGATTTCTGTATAATTCCTGCTGTTTTCGGTGATTTCAAGCGGAACTATTTTTATCCCCTGTTCCTTAATTTTCTTCACGGCTTCCAAAGGTGATTTTATATATTCCCATGGAACAGCATCCGTAGCACCAAGCGCAACTTTTTCTATTTCCTGTCTTGGAGGGTATGGAGTGTAACCTGTTAAATACAGCTTTTCTATCAGCGCAGCATCACTTGTTCGGAATATTGACCCTACATTATAAATACTTCTGATATTATCAGCCATAACATAAATTGGGTGCCGTTTTATGGTTTTTGCATCTTCAAGCGAAATACGTTTTTTTGCCAACTTCTTCGTGTGTCAGTTTCTTCATTACAATATTTTGGAGTGCATCAACTGTGTTGATGCTGATTTTTGAATTAAATTGTCCGCATTGACACAGTCAATGCATTCCAGAATTCTTAGTTAAAAATATGCCCTTATTTCCGCAGTTCCTGTGTGTATTACCCTGCTTTTATTTTCAGCCCTGCCGAAATAGTTTATCGTTGCCTGTATAAAATTACTTATCCTGTATTCAAAATTCACGGACCAGAAGTAACTTTTACCGGGAACCAGTCCTTTTGTAAGCTCAAACGGCAGAAACACCGGGTTATCGCTCAATATTACTTCGTTTCTCGATATCTCACTTCGCAAAGTACCTTTTCCTGATAAAGAATAGATGAGCCTGAAAGTCTGTATGTTCATATCAGCCTGTGTTGGCAAAATAGGGTAATTATCCTTTGAGCGTTTGATCTGTACTTTAAAACCAGATTCAATATTAGCTGCCGGTTTATATATAAGCTCTGATGTTACCCCTTCGGAATAAATATTCCAGTTCCTTATTTCCAGCAGCGGAGCCAGGTTGCGTTCTGACTGTGTTACATAATCAGTAACAAGTGCAACGTCATCAGTAAAAGAAAGCCTGAGCCTGCCTGTTCTTTCGATATTAAGCGCTCTTTCATTTCCTGAAAAATACTGGTTGAATGCTTTCCGCTGAACAAAGCGGAGCTTTATACCGAAATATTCATGGTTCTCATATATACCAATATCCTGCTGAACTGTAGATGCCCCTGTAATTGTATTTAAATCATTCTGAAATGTACTGAACTTAAGCAGGTATATGTTCTTCTGCACCGGGTCTTTGCTTTTTTCAGCAATGCTTACATAAGTATCAAAAGTTATACTGCTTAAAAATTTATTTACCGGGTTTTTGCCTGCTGATGATAAAAACCTTGAAGGAACAACATTCAGGTTAACTGAGCTTTGAAGGTCAGTGGTTGGAAAAAGCTGGTCTGTTGGCCTTAATATTTTTATATAATCGCCGTCAAATGTTGTGAGGACAAATTCATTTTCATCCTGCAGCCCGTTTCCGTTTATATCGCCGGTATATTTATAATTACCCGTACCCAGCTGAACCTGAATAAATACTACTTCCTGTTTTGCAGTACGCTCGCTGGAAACCTTATAAAAAAGGTTTGTATTAATACCCCTGTTCAGGAACCAGATATTGCTCTGTGAAGTGACAAGTATAGTCCGGGAATCAGTAAAACCCCTGCTTTCAAACTCAGGAGTATATTTCCTGTCATACACTACTACATCGCCTGAGGCAGAAATAAAATCAAGGTTTTTAAGCCTTGCACCTATGGTGCTGGTATATGAGTTTGACTGGCGTGCAAGAGTACCGGCTGAAAACTGGTCATCGAACCTGTAATTGAACTGGTAAGAAAGGTCCAGGTTAAAAAGGTCCGAAATTATCAGTTTTGGCTTAAATTCATAAAACCTGAAGCTGCCGGTATTTGTAGTATCAAAATTCAGTGAACGGGTCTGTTTATCTTCCCCGCTTACTTCGAACAGCAGGTTATATTTGCCGGTTTTTCCGGTATTATTGCGCAGAAATTTATAATCTATCAATCCATACTGTCTTATCCATTTTCCGCCGTAATCAATTGAATTATCCCTGCTGGAAATATAGTCGGCATAATAAATAAACGAGGGAATTTTAAGCGAGTCGCCTTCAAACTTAAGGTCAATTGCTCCCCTTAAAGAATTGAATTCGTTTCCGCGTGTAATTCTTCCTCCGTTGGTAATTACCCTTAAATATTTGTTTGGTTTTAAGGAAAGAACAGCTTCTGTTGTAACTTCAGTTTTTTTAGCTGAATCCTGAATATCCCAAATCCTGTTATATTCTACTTTATTCAGCCTGTCTACGGCATTATAAAGTTTGTTAACTACTTTTTGTTTTACTGAAAGCTCAACTTCACCGAAGTTTAAATTTCCAAGCTTGAATGATTTTGGATTAAGCACCAGCATGGAAGAAAATGCCCCGCCTTTATTATTAGTATCATCTGCATCACTCAGAAGATTGGCATCAAAATCGCTGGCTGTTCCTTCGATAAAAAAACCGGCATATTTGCTTAATTTCAGCTCAATACCTATATCTGCTGACTGGTATGCTACAGGCAGCGGGAAAAAGATCAAAGGCATGTAACTTCCCTGTCCTATACCTGCAAATGTATAAGCAGAGCTGCTTAAGCTGTTATAGTCACCTTTGCCGGAACCGACAAATGAAAATGAAACCTGGTATAAAGCATTTGTATCCCCGGGTGCGTAAATATATTTAACAAAATTCTGTGAGTTTATTACAGTATCACGCTGGATGTAAGAGCCAAGTGACTTTCCGGCTGAATCCCTGCCCACAAAAGTTACACCGCTTTTTGATGCAAGGAACTTATTATCTCCGGCCTGTGATATTATTGTCCTGTCGCTGTCTGAAATTGTAAAATCAATCGGTTTATCCGGGTCGTCACGCTCCCTTAAGTATGAGAACGAGAGCTTAAGCCTTTCATTTATAACTGCTGTGCGGGTCTGGCCCGTAATAAAGCTTCTGGAATATTTTTTATCTGAATATTCAAAATCAACCACAATTCTGGATGCATTTGTGATAAGCCTTCTGTTGGTGAATTTAACCTGCCCGGTTGAATAATCTATTGTATAATCGCTGCTTTCACCCCTTGTCATTAAAATACCGTCGAGGTAAACTTTTTCGCTTCCTGCAATTACAACAATGTTCACTTCATTATCAGCACCAATAAGGCGGTAAGGCCCCTGGACGCCATCCTGCCCGGAGAATGAATTGCTGTTGAACCTGCCCCTGCTTATTGCACCTGTCAGGAAAATATCAGTTTTATTAAAATTTGCAAATCCCTTTGCTCCCTGCAGCTTTTTATTAAAGTTAAAGAATTCAGTACCTGAAATATTCACGTCAATATCACCAAGTGTTGCTGTAACATTGCTTGACCTTAACTCAACAAATACCTTGTCTATTTCCTGCAGCTTTTGGGTATTGCCTTCAGGCTGAATAGGTGTGTTTTCGTCTGTTAAAGCAGCAGTTATATCTATATCACTAGAAAGCTTCCCGTTAAGCTGTAGCCGGAATCCGGATTGAAGAGAAAGATCCCTGTTATTCCCGATAGTAAATCCCCTGAAAATACTTCCTGATTTCTGCAGGTCTGTGCCTGCAAAAATATCCTCTACAAAATCTGTTCTTATTTCGGCTACCTTAACAGTATCACCTTTGGCAGTATCAAGCGTATTTAGAATTTCAAATCTGGAATAGCTGTCTGCAATATCAAACGGGTAATTTTTATAGGTTATAATAATCTGCAGCCTTTCAGGCTGTCCGCTTTTAATTATATCATCAATGAACTGCCTGCTAAGCTTTATCTTTCCGTACCTGAAATCAGTTTGATAGCTGGCAGGATCTACCACAGCTGAATCTGAATAAAGTGTAAGGCTTCCGAACCTTATAAATTTATCCGGCAGTGTTATTGCTGAATCTTCAGAAGTTACAGTTGTAACAAATTTTTTAAAATTAATATCTGTAAAGGTTTCCGGCTGTGAAAACAGTTCACCGTTAAATAAAATAAAAAATAAAACCGCAATTTTTGCAATTTGCTTCAAATAATACCGGCAGTAAGTTGTGCCTGCCGCTTAAACTTCTGCGGCAAAGCAATTATTTGGTCTGAGAGCTCTGCATAAGATCATCAAAATAATATTTTTCATAAAATTTATGATCTGCAAGCAGGCTTTCTACAATTGGTATTAATTTATCGTCTGATAACTGGAATTGATTTGGTTTATGTTCTGCCTTGTATTCGGCAACGATGTTCTCTGTGGTTGAAAATATCATTAACTCTTCCCTGTCAAACTTGCTCCATCTGCCGTTTCTGGCATAATTATAAACATCTTTAAAGAAAATAATATAATCGCCGTATGAATCACTGCCAATCTCAAATGTTTTATATTTTATCCTTACGGGGAAATTCTGTTTTTCCTCTTCGGTAAAATCATACATCATGGATTTTTTGCTTTTTGCCCACCAGCTTAAATCCTGGCTTGTAACCATTTTCTTCACAATAAACTTCTTCATCTTATCGATATTGCCGTTATCATTTCTCACGCAGCCGTGTGAAAGTGCCCTGTATTCATTCTTTAGCAGGTAATTTTTATTTGTACCGTGGAAGTATCGCAGTGAGTTCTCATCATAATGCGCCGCAAATAAACCCAGCGGGTTGCCCGGTCCGGGCGGTGTTGCAGGTTCAAGCGGGTCGCTTTCGGGGTCTTTCCATGAAGGCCAGTTCCTTAACCTGAAAATATTGTAGTATCCAGTATACGTTTTTGTTGAAGGAGCCCCAACTACATTTGGCCAAACAGTTATCAGTATAGTATCGTTGTTATATATCTGGTAAATGCGGGAAGTAAATTCCGGTATGTTCAGTTCCCAAAGCATTTTTGGTTTCGGGTCAAGATAGTGAGCCGGTACATTTATTGCCAGACTGAATTCAACATGACCTAGAGTATCATTAACAAGTTTCTTGGAAATATCCTTTGAGCCTTTGATTGCTTCAATTTCATTTTCGCTGATTATCGGGAACAGGTCAACAAGGTAATCTTCAATTTGACCATCAATATTTTCAACATTTTCCAGAGGCAATACAACCTTTTCATACCCTTTTGGGGTAATGGTATTTATTGAAGTTTCAGTAACAGTTTCTTCAGTTACTTTAGTTGACTTATTGGCTTCCTGGCTGTAGTCTATTTGGGTAAATAATAATACCCCGGTTACAACAACCGATAAAAATCCCAAAAATGTGTATTTTGACCCTTTTTTATGCATATTTTTAATTAGAACCGCTAATTTACCTTAAATTACTCAATTTTTCAAACCAATTAATTTTAAAAGAAAATCCCTGAAAAACTGTACTCTCTGTTAAAATTAATTCCGGTTTCAGGATATAAGGTTATATTACAAATTGGTATATTTGTTCCGCAAAATGGCAAACGATTTTAAACAAAAATTCTACGATATTACTGTATTGATTCAGCAGGAATTCGACCGCAATCTTGAAATTTACGGCGATAAGATTCAGTGCCGCAAAGGATGCAGCAAATGCTGTTCGCAGATATTCCGCATTACAAAGCTTGATGCTCACATTATCGCCGGACACATCAGGTCATTGCCCTCAGTTCAGCGCGAAGAGCTGAAGAAAAAAGCACGGGAGTATATCGATAATGTAGTGTCCGATCGCCGAGCGGACAACCCCTGCCCTGCACTCGGCTCAGAAGGTGAATGCACTATCTATGAAGCACGACCTGTTATTTGCCGGAGGTTCGGTATGCCTGTATATGATTACAAAAATCCTGAAAAGGTTCATGCATGCGAGCTGAACTTTAAGGATGGGGATGAACTGACAGATAACCTGCTTGTGCCTAACCAGACTTTTATCGGCAGGAAGTGGGATGAACTTAAAACAGAATTCGGCGAAGGCGCAGCAACAATTGCAGAAGCAATTGCAGGTGCTTAAATCCCATTCTGCCTTGTCTAAATCCTTACTTTAAGCTATTTTTGAAATAATTCAATAAAAAACCGTAAAATCAGCAAAAAACTCAGCTTATGTTTGAATCAGATAAAATTATGTTCGAAATTTACCGCGATAAACACTATAATGAAAAGTTTCATGTAGTATATTATACAGAGCTTAATGAACATAATAAACATATAGAAATTAACCGTGCAATGGCCGGCGAAAGCTATTTTGACGGTTTTATCAGGGATTACAAAAAAGATGAAGCCAAACAGATCATCGAAGATATTGTGAAACAGCTTAATGAAGGTAAAACGGTTGAAAAAGCCGATATTCGCGAAAAGCTGAAGAATTATATACCGTAAATTCCAAATTACAAATTTCAGTTTACAAATTGAGATTTGTATAATTGAATAATATTCTATTTATCCTTATTAATAATCTGTAATTTTTTAACCTGCAATCTGCAATTACATTTGCAATTCCATTTTGGAACACACACACAATAACATATTCATAGATGAGCTTAGCACCCACTGGAAATTCACAGCAGGGGCTGTTATTGTTTCCGGAATAATTATTGCTGTGTTAAAATTAGCTTTCTTCCCTGAAGCTGCGCCTGATACTGAGCATTTATTCGAAGGTTTCTTTATTTCTCACCTTTTCTTTGCTGCGCTCACACCAGCATCGCTGCTTGCAAAATACAACAAAACACTGTGGCTTGGAGTAATTGTTGCAGTTGCAACATCATCAATCACGTGCACATTAAGCGATATTGTGCTGCCATACCTGGGCGGAATGGCGCTTGGCTACGATATGCATTTTCACGTCTGCATTATTGAAGAACCGCTGACATCCTGGTTATTCATTTTATCCGGGGCACTGCTTGGATTTATTCTTTCCCGCTCTGTCCGGAAGCTTTCAAGATATACACACGGACTCCATATTTTCCTCAGCTCAACTGCGGCGGGAATGTACCTCATCACCTACGGTGTTTCGGTAATTTCATTTAAAGCTCTGATATTCCTGCCGATACTCGTTGTTTCTGTGCTTATTCCCTGTGTGCTGAATGATATCGGCGTGCCAAGCTATATTGTTTCAGTAAATGCAGGCAGCAAATCCGATAAACGCAGGCTGCTTGATGAAATTCACCACGAGCACCACGACCACCATCATTAGCAATTACGAATTAAGAATTATGAATTTGGAATTGGATTAAATGTAAAATAAGTTTATAAGTTTGTAAGTTATACCTCACCCCCCAGCCCCTCTCCTAAAAGGAGAGGGGGGCAAAGTGAGAAAATATTTTGCAGTATGGCACTCCCTCTCCTCATAGGAAAAAGAGACGGTCCAAAGGACTCTATTGGAGAGGGTGAGGTATAAAATCATTTTTTTGAAAACAGCATTTTTGCCTTATACAGCTGCGCTGTGTAGATTATTCCCGTACACAGAATTACAGCTGCTGCAATCCTTGCCGGCAGACCCAATAATCCGAATGTATTAAAAAATATTAATATTGCAGCAATATTAATTCCGAGTATAATAAGAACTTTGCTGAGCTCGTATTTTACAGGGTAGAATTTCTGCGATACAAAATAAATATATACTGCCATTGCAACGTAGCTGATCAGTGTCGAAAGGGCGCTGCCTGTTATTCCCCATACCGGTATCAGCAGAAGGGCTGAAGCAATGTTCAGCATAGCGCCGAGTCCCGTAATAAACGGCAGGTATTTGGTTTTCTTTTCGATATATACTCCCGCTATCAGGTTGGTGTAAATACCAAGGAATAAATATGCAAGCAATACTATCGGAACAATTATCACACCGCCCCAGTACTGCTCGCCTATTATATATCCTTTAAAGGGCAGTGGAATTCTTATAATATCCTGAATAGTAAAAGTAAGCACAACAAAAACCAGTGAAGCTGCTCCTGTAAAAAGCGTAAGAATCTTTGCAAAAAGCTCCTTAGCGCCGGGCTCTTTGGCATTGTTTAAGAAGAACGG
>LLZO01000302.1 GCA_001567545.1 Candidatus Tepidiaquacellales bacterium OLB5 | reverse complement strand
GGAATTAAAGACGGTGAAAAAATATCTTTAATTTACGATCTTTACGATGAATATGACAAGGTTTCCGGGATTTCTTCTATGGCGCGCACAACGGGTTATACGGCAACTGCCGCAGCGGAGCTGCTTCTGCAGGGAAAATTTACATCTAAAGGTGTTTTCCCGCCGGAGCTGGTTGGCAAATATCCCGGTTGTTATGATTTTATTATGAATTATCTTAAGGAAAGAAATGTTAATTTAAAATTAACTATTAAAAAGTAAAATTATATTTGTGATTAAACTGAATACTATAAATCAAATAATACTGATATGGAACTATATGTCACACAAGAAACAATTGAGATAAAATCCCGGGACTGGATGCAATCTGTTGAACGCGTAAATAAGCACGGTTTGAAGATAAATAAAGATAAATCAGCTTTGCTGGTTATTGATATGCAGAACTATTTCCTTGATACTTCCTCTCCGGCATTTACCTGCGGGGGTCCGGCTATTCTTCCTAATATTAAAAAGCTTATATCGGCATTTCGAAATTTAAACCGCCCGGTAATTTACACAAAACACGTTCATCACCCCGGCGGAATTGATGCAGGAATTATGCAGTGGTGGTGGGAAGGAATGTGTATTGAAGGAAGCCCTGAAAGCGCTATTCATGCTGATATTGCCCCTCTTGAACATGAAAAAATTGTTCTCAAGCACAGGTATTCTGCGTTTTTTAATACGGATCTTGACACAGTTTTGCGCTGCCTTAAGATAGAAGACCTGGTGATAACGGGAGTAATGACAAATATGTGCTGTGAATCCACTGCGCGTGATGCATATTTCAGGGATTACAGGGTTTTCTTTCCTGCGGACGGAACCGGCAGCGTTAACGAAGAAATGCATAAAGCAAGCCTGCTTAATCTTGCTTACGGTTTTGCGCAAATAACTACAGCGGATACGCTGATTGAACAAATGCAAAATCAGGTTTAGTGAAAAGTAAATTATGTGAAATAAATAACAGCAGGGAACAATCAGCTTGATAAAATGTATCCGCACAGATTCATCGAATACAGATTTTATTGCGCTGGTTAAAATGCTTGATGCAGAACTTACCGAACGCGATGGCAGCGAACACACTTTTTATGCACAATACAACAAAATTAATACTATTAAAAATACTGTTATGGCTTATATTGAAAACGCCCCGGCAGGATGCGGAGCATTTAAACATTTTGAAAATGGGGTTGTTGAAATTAAACGGATGTTCACTCTGCCTGGGATGCGCAAAAAGGGAATAGCAGCTGCCGTATTGAAAGAACTTGAATTATGGGCTGCTGAGCTTGGATATGAAAAATGTTTACTGGAAACAGGCTTAAAACAGCCTGAAGCTATTGCTTTGTATGAACGAAGCGGATACAATAAGATCCCGAATTTCGGA
This sequence comes from Candidatus Tepidiaquacellales bacterium OLB5, assembly GCA_001567545.1. Lineage (GTDB taxonomy): Bacteria > Bacteroidota > Ignavibacteria > Tepidaquicellales > OLB5 > OLB5. The sequence continues at coordinate 1,699 of LLZO01000302.1, read as the reverse complement.
CAGTATACAGGAATAGAAAACAGTGTGTGTTTTGAAAAATATCTAAGATTATTACCTTTTTGAAAATCCTCTTTTAACCGCTGTAAAACCTGATTCAAAAAAATCCTTTACCAGTGCTGCCTGCTTTTCTGCAGTATCTTTTTCAAGTATTGATTCATACGGCAGGATAAATCCCTGCCAGTTACTGTCATGAAGCATTGCGCCTTCGGGAATATCAAGCGTATTGGTTTTACGTAGTTCGGGTGAAAGGGTAATATAAACATAGGGCAGTTCATACATTTCGTCACCGTTTGAAACCCCGATTCCCATTTGTTCATCTGATTCGTTAATTTTCCGCCCGCTGAACCATTTGAATGCATTATCAAAATGGTGCGGCCACAGGTAAATTCCCGTTTTTATGCCGTCATTAAGTCCTAATGAGCCGTGAAAACTTTTTAAACATCCGGCAAATGATACTAACTGTGCAAGGAAGTCTAGAGCATCGGTGTGCTCAATATTAATCACGGTTTGCGGGTCAAACTCATCCGCACTTAGCGCAGGACTTACGCCGAAATCAGAATTCAGAATGTTTAATGTTTCTCCCGCAAGAGTTTGCATCGATTTATTAAGTACACTTACAGATGCATACCGGTTTTTGCTGTCGGCAATTTCAATAACAGGAAGCTCTGCATTAAACCCGATTTCCAGCTCATGATAAGCCGTCATGGGCGGCGTGCAGAAACCTTTATCAACAACACTAAGCCACAGGTTATCATTTTTTGCAAGGGGCTCAACAAGCACTTCGCGCAGTCTGCCCAATAGCCTGGCTATTGAGTGGATCCTGCGGCGGGTTTTAACATACTGCTGCTCCTGTAACGATGGGAAGTTTTGCATTTTCTTTCATTCCCGCGCATACGGGAACTTTTACCTAAAAAATATTACTTATTTTGTGAATTCTGATTCCGGTTTTTGAAATTTGAATCTTGTAACTTGTAACTTGTAACTTTCAACTTGCAACTTTTTTCATCTCACCACCGGCATTTTTTCTGATTTCCAGTGTTCGATCCCGCCTTTCAGGTTATACACCTGTTCAAAACCCATGCTTTTCATCTGCTTAACGGCGCCAACGCTTCTGGAGCCTGTAGCGCAGTAAACCAGGTATGGCTTGCTTTTATCAAGCTTGTTTAAATACTGGCTGAATCCGCTTGAAGTATAGCTGATATTCTGCGCGCCGGCGATCTTATCGCCGCCGAACTCAAATGCGCTGCGCACGTCAAGTATCACCGCTCCGGGTTCTTTTGCGATCTCGCTGAATTTTTCGGGTGTTACGTCTTCGGAAGTGGATTTCGGTCCGCTTAAGAAAAACATATACACAAAAACCAAAACTGCCGCTATGGCAATTGCTATTATTACTTTATTGTTCATTAATAATATTAAATTAACTTTTTACTTTTTGTTTAACCTCACCCCTAACCCCTCTCCTTACAGGAGAGGGGAACAATAATTCTGAACTATGGCGCTCCCTCTCCTATTAGGAGAGGAAGACGGAGGGTGAGGTTTTCATTTCTTCGCCATCAGATTCAGCGCGCTGCCAACTTTAAACCAGTCTATCTGCTGTTTGTTCATTGTGTGATTAAGCATAACCGTATCGGTTGAGCCGTCTGCATGCTTCAGCGTCATCTTAACTTGACTTCCCGGTGCAATATCTTTAACTCATCAA
>LLZO01000301.1 GCA_001567545.1 Candidatus Tepidiaquacellales bacterium OLB5 | reverse complement strand
GGCTCGCTGAATTTGTTGTTCACTTCTTCGTATTCTTTTAAAATATCAACAATTTCCTGCGCGCCTTCCTGTATGATCTCCTTTACGGTTTTGGTTTCATCAAGGTAAGGTTCCTGCTCAAGCAGGCCGATGCTGTACTCCTTGGTAAAATGCACTTCGCCGTCAAAGTTATCTTCAACTCCCGCAATAATTTTAAGCAGGGTAGATTTACCCGAGCCGTTCAGACCAATGATGCCGATCTTAGCCCCGTAAAAGAAAGAAAGGTAAATGTTCTTTAAAACCTGTTTCTGCGGGGGAAAAGTTTTGCTGACCCCCACCATTGAAAATATAATTTTATTATCTGCCATTATTTCAGTTTTTCCGCTGTAATTTTATATGTATTTGTAATTTATGGTAAGGTGCAAAGATAGCTATTTGAGCAGAAGCATTAAATCCAAAACGTAATCAATAAAACAGAACAATGTTATGCAGCCGTCAGGCTTTGTTTACCCCTTCGGGACCTGACGGTTTTTTATCTGTGGCAGGCGAGCCATGCCGCCTACAACTTTTTTGTAAGTCACTCACGGTGGCTTTGAGAGTAATTCCGATTTGTGAATCCACTTTAAACCGCCTTCTTGTTTTTAACACAGCTCCATTAGGAGCGAAATGTTTGTAGAAATTTAAATCAAAAATTATCAGAGCTCCGCTCCGAAGGAGCCCCTTCGGGGTAGGAGCGATATGTTTAAACCAAAAAATTCAAAGATGATGTCTCTGGAAATTTCTTTAAAGTCCTTAACAACAAGATCTGCTTTTGATAAAATCTGATCGCCATATTGATCAAAACCTACACAAAACATTCCAGCTTTTTTTGCTGCCGCAATACCGTTTTCGGAGTCTTCGATTACCATACAGCTATCCGGCAATACATTAAGGGAATTAGATGCGTATAAAAATATTTCCGGGTCAGGTTTTGCGTTCTTTATGAATCTAGAAGAAACTAATACATCAAAATATTTTTCTAAATTGAGGATGTCCGGTGTAACCTGCATTCTTTCATGTGCTGCTGAAGTTGCAAGCGCAATTTTTAAATTCAGAGTTTTGAATTCTTCTATTAAATCACTTACATTATCAATTAACTTGACTCCATTGTTTTTATAATATTCTATAGTTCTCTTTAATCTTTCATTAACATAGTAATCGACCGGTTCAGGTAACGAATAAATTCTTTTTAATTCTCCCCAAAACGCCTCGCTGCTGCCGCCTCTGAAATCTTTTGCAATATTTTTATCAAACTCAATATTCATTTCATCGAAAAACTGAATAAGGACGATGTCCATAATCGGCTCAGAGTCAACAATTACGCCATCCATATCAAATATAACAGCTTTGATCATTATTCATTTTTGATTAATTCATAATTGAATTGTCTCAGGATACGGGGGACTAAAGTCCCCTTTTTTATGCGTATTAATCCCCGCTCTAAAGAGCGGGGCTAATCAAAAAAATATTTCTTTATGATACAATATTTATCTGAATATTCTAAGGATTGCCTAATCATATTCTCTAACTTTAATCCTGTTAATTGAGTTGCCACGACCTTCAGGTCGTGGATAAAGTGTAAAAAGAAAAAGGGGCTTTAGCCCCGGATACTCTATGTAATGGGGACTAAAGTCCCGTGTTTTTGAACAACCAAATCCCCCGCTTTTAACTACTGCAGCATTCAGGAGAGCTAGGCTACTCAAAAAAGCATTTATATTAGAAATCTAATTCGCGTGAATTTATGTAATTCGCCTGACTTTCGCTTTTTGAAAGTTGGTTAAGCTTTTCTGCTAAATTGAAACAATGTTCATCATGTTAATCTTTTAATCCTTTCAATCAAGGTTCTATTTTTAATCTTGGTTCTTCTTTTTAGCCAGGCGCCAGCCGAAAAATCCAAGCACTCCTAGCGCAATTACTCCCATTACAATTGGCAGCAGAACCGTAAGCACACTCATAACAAAAGATGTAACATGCTCAAATGTAGCAATGAGCCAGTTAGCCCACCCGGCGGTGAAAGCTGTTGATTTTAAGCGTGCCATGCTTGCGCCGCTTTTTATCACCGCGGCAGAGCCGCCGCCTACTATAATACCAAGTGTCCACTGAACCATGGGTGGTACATCTGTTATGAATGTAACAGAAAGCAGTGTACCCGCAACAGCCGCCAGCGGCACTGAAATTGTATCAAGCGCATTATCAATTACGGGTATGTAATACGCGCCGATTTCTGCAATAGTAGCTGTTAAAAATATGGCGAAAGCGGGCCATGAGCCCATCCATTCAAATCCGCCGCCTAAATTAACTATGCCTGTCATTGAAGCAATATTGCTTATTAACAGGGGAACGAATACGCGGAAGCCGCAGCTTGCCGCGAGTCCCAGTCCTAAACAGATTCCGATTGCTATATCCATATCAAACTATTGTTATTTTCGGTAAATATCAACAAAACCGCATTAATTTAAAATGCACAGATATTTAACACTTAACCCGGTCATAAGTTCCTCAGAAATTCATTTTATTATTTCATCAGCTTTTTTTAACAGCCATTTTTTTTCATTGGCTTTTTCCTTCATAAGCCTTTCCCTAATGCTGGTGGCAGAAGTATAGTCTTCTTTTATCCTGCAATGAACAAGCTTTTTATAATATTTTACAAAACCAACGTAGGAAGGCTTAACAGACCTGTTGATGCGGGTATCCTTTTTTAGAAAATGTTCAAATGAATCTATCATTGCCAGCGACTCTTCTATAAGGTTCAGCTCGAAATATATTTTGAACTTCAAAAACCTTATATCAAAGAACAGCCCGAATTTATCTATCGACATTTTTTTCAGGTCAAGCCTGTTTATAGAGCTTAATGCACCCTCAAAGTTGCCTTCATGAAATGCTATAAGCGCTTCAAAATAAAACCTGATCCCGGTGTTGCCCCTGCCTTCAATTTCTCCGGTATATTTATTAAGGATATATTTTGACCATTCAAAATCACCGGTGTTAATTCCCGAAAGTATAAAATTCCGGAAGAAAGTAAATATCATTTTCACATTACCCGAAGCAAAGGAATCATGTTCTATTTTTTTGTATACCAGGTGTCTTTCATGCAGGTATGTATCATCCCCGTTCTTGATTTTATATGTTATGAAATCAAGCAGGTAAATAAACCCAAGATTAATAATATCCACTTCCCAAAGAGGCGTATCAAAAAGCGAAGCTTTTATATCACGGTAGAATTTTTCATCCCTGTTCCTGTGCAGCAGTATCATTGATAAGTAATGAAGAAGGCGTTTTTTGTAGAACAGGTCTGAGGCGGAGATCTGCTCATACAATCCCTCATAATCAATGTTATTATTCAGCTTTGTAATGATCTTTTTCTTTTCAAGCTCAGCGGTAATGCCTATATTTGTTTTTTGAATATAATTTGCCGCAACCCGCTCAAGGAAGTATAAAGTGTTCAGCTCAAATTGCCGCATACCCGAAACTTCAAACCCGTAGTAATTATCTGAATCAAGATTGAAATTCGCATTTTCCATGTTAATGAGCATTTGATATATTGTGTCCCCTTCGTTAACGTTCATGCGTTCAAGCTCTTTTTCGGTACGTGCAAATTGCGGCTTAAAAATACTGCCCAGCCTTTTTTTTCTTAAGCCCCGCAGCAGGGCATATTTTTTCAGCGAGTTATTGCTCTCGGCAATGTATTCAAGCGATAATTTTATCAGGTTTGAAGAAAGCTTGTTTATCAGCAGGTTATTGTAAGTCCTTCTGCCGTAAACCATTTTAAACAAATTCTGTTTGGTTAAATTTATATCATTAAATGCCGGGTAAAACCCCCTCAGCGCCGTAAATAATTTTGAAGTAGCTTCGCTGGTGTTATAATATGGCGAGTTCACAAATTTCCCGAAAGATCTCATCTCCTGATCGGTGAATGTACGCAGTATTTTTATTATTTGTGAATCTTTCATTGAATGCCTTTCACTATACGAACCAATAAACATTAAAATTGCCCGATTTTTAATAAAAATCAAGGTAATTGCCGGATAAAAACTTTCACTTTAAGGCCAAAAAATCTTTGGATTACGTGTGCACACGCACTATGTTTGTATCCGTGCACGGTTAACGGGCAAAATGATCAAATTGAATTTTTAAGATATGATGAAAGTAAATAAAAAAGCTAAACCGGTCGGTAAAATTTCAGGGAAAAACACAAGAGGATACAGACTGAAGCCCGAAACACACAATATGATTGTAAAGATACAGAACCTGCTAGGCACCGACCAGGATGAAGTAATAGCTTCGGCATGTAAAATGTTGTACAGAAGTATAAAATTAAAAGTACCCGGAAAGTAAAATTTTGTTTTATTTACAGAAAAATTCATAAAATTAATATCATGATGAAAAAAATTAAATTCCTGTTCCTGTTTTCCGTTTTATTTGCGGTAACAGTATCCGTAAATTCGTACACTCTGACAAAGTTCACAATAAACCCGCATGACTCACTGCTTTTTGATGCCGGAAACACGATTTCACAAAGCACAATTAAAGCCGGTAATAAAAATTGTTTTGTGAAAGTGAAAGGAATGAAAGGTATTGTAATGGGGGAGGTATTGGTCAGGGAAATTGTGGCGGCATGCGGCGAAAATGAAACGCTATGGGTTTCAAAACACAAAAAACTTGAGATCGGAGACATTCTGGTCGAAGGCACTACGGTTCTCACCTCAAAAGAGAGCTGGGTAGGTTTAGGTGTATATTTATCAACCGATGAAACTTCAATTTTCCCCTCAACATCAATTATTGTCGGCGAGTCATCTGAAATATCAGTTCCAAGAATCAGCGATCTTTGCCTCCGGCTTGAACAGCAGATTCCGCAAAAGGAAATTCCGGTTATAAAAGGAATTGTAACTTATGAAAATGAAGCCGGCAATGAAGAAGAATTAGCCCCCCTTCCAAAGCTCACAACAAAAGGGAAACGCTCTTCGGGCAAACATAAAAAGACACGGTACTCTCATGAAGTGAGAATTTCCGAAAGTGATACTGTTGATATAATAAGGGTCTATAAAGGTGCAGTCGAAGTAACTATATTAAATATTGATATTGACGATGATGATTATACAAAAAAACTGGAGAAAATGAATGAAGATATGATGTCGGGTAAGATAACGCCCCAGGAGATGCAGGAGAAAATGGCGGAATTTCAGAACTTTGGGCTAATGGTAAATGAGCTGATGCAGCCTTTGAATGTTGATGAGGGATTTAAATGTACAGTTACTAAAAATTCAAGGGTAGTTGAGCCGCTTGGTGCAGGTGATGAGGATAATGCCGGGAAGTGATTTATATTATCCGGTTGCGATAAAACAAATAAAAAAGGAGCTTTACAGCTCCTTTTTTGATACTGTTAATTAACCTTGATCTATTTTTTCTTTGTTCTTTCTGTCATCGTAACTTTATCGCCGTCTACTTTAAATGTCAAAGATTCGCTCCATTTGCTTGCGCTGTTCTCTTTAATATTAAGCTTTAATCCTTTAAGCTCAACTTTAATTGTGTTATCTGCAGAGGAGATTTTTACTTCATCAAATGTTTTTTCTACCGTTGTTGCAATTGTAGGTTTGCAGTTATCTATCTGCTTAACTACCCCGGCATCATCGCGGAACCAGCTTTTTAAAAATGATTTGGTTTCATCGCTGCACTGGTAGCCCAGGTTAAGCGCTGAAAGTATTTTGCACTTTACATTTTGTTTGCTGCCGTCAGCGTAACACTCGTTACCGATTGTTGAAGCAAGATATCCCAGCACTGCTTTTTCCGGTCCGCTTACCCCTGAAAAATAATTATCATCGAGCTTTAACACACTCACATTTGTTTTCATTGTAGGATCGTAAACATCTTCGCGCCAGATAACTTTCTGTCCGGTGATTTGCGATAAAGAATAATCTGTATACAGGCTTTCGTTACCGCTTGCACCGGCGCTGCTTTGCAGCAGAATACTGATAATTATTAACGCACTGAAAAAAATTGCATAACCTAAAATTCTGTTTTTGTGTTTCATAAAGCAAATCCCCTGTATTATATACTACTTAACAATTAATCCAAAAATAGTATATAATATAGAGTAAAATAGTAACGTATAATCGGTATATTTTACTTTTAAATTTTTTAGAACTTTTCTCTCCCGTTATTAAAGAGGAGGACAGGAGAAGTTGTCTTGTTTTGGGGATGTCAGCAGAACAGATATCTCCATCTGTGCTTAATTATTATGATAAGTATTACCATTGACACAGTTAAGGGTATCTTTATTTAAAGTATTTTGCCGGAGCATATTTTAAATTTCATTTAAACACTTGTTCCCAACCTCACCGATTTAAGAATGTACAACGTATCGTTTTCTCTTTTTCATT
>LLZO01000300.1 GCA_001567545.1 Candidatus Tepidiaquacellales bacterium OLB5 | reverse complement strand
CAACAGCACGAACAATAACAATAATTTTTTCATGATTACCAAAAATAAGGATAAATGATTAAATAAAATACGAAATGGTAAAATGGTAAATTGAGCGTTAAGGGAGAGCTCTATTTCAGCACAACCATTTTTTTGACATCGGAAAATTTGTTATCTACGGTAAGCTTATAGAAATAAATACCGCTTGCGAAGTTTGAAGCATCAAAATCTACTTCATAAACACCCTGTTTCTGCATTTGGTTTACAAGTAATGTAACCTGCCTGCCGGTAATATCATAAACAGTAAGTTTAACAAAGCTGCCGAAGACAGAGCCTTTTGGCAAGGAGTATCTTATCTTTGTGGAAGGATTAAAAGGATTGGGGTAATTCTGTGAAAGTGAATACTTATCGGCAATTTCAGATATTGTCTGAATACCGAATACATCGTAATAGGATATTCTTGCATTGGTTTCAATTTCAGCCAGTCCCGGACGGCTTAAGCCGTTTACCGTTCCGGTAAATGATTTTACAATTACTTTTATTTCATTTATTTTCGGCGTTCCGGGAATATTGATATTGGTTCCGTTTTCACTTATCATACCTGTACTTAATATATGCGCTACTTCGGTTCCGTTATAATAACAGAAAATTTCACAGTCAATAACCTGAATATTAGTGTTGTTTGCCGGATTATTTCTAATATCATAAAGTGTAATTCTTCTCACATCAACCGGAACGCTCCATGTTAACGTAACGAACTCGTTGCTGGTACCATTTGCTATCCAGTTCACTTTAAGCGAGTCATTCCGCGCTTTACGGTCAATAACCATTCTGCCCGGGTATTGAGTTGAATCATTAACAAACAAAAACGAGCTTTGTGTAACGGAAGCTGATGTTGAAACATTAAAAAACGCTGCTTCTGAAATAGTCGGTGGAACAGGTATCTGCGTATGACCTGAGTGGCATCCTACACACTTAGTGCCGGTTCCCGGCGGACCGTAATTCATACCGATAACGTGAGCAACCTGACCGGTTGAGCCGCGCAGCACTTTACCGCTTGAATCAACCACCTGCTCGAACATTGAAACATTTGCCGGGGCATTATCAAGAGCAATTTGACCGGTATGAAAAATTGGTGCAGTATGGAAATAGATAGATGAATCCCTGCCTGTTGAGTCCTGCCGCTGAAAATTCATAAAGAAATTGATCCGGGCAAAACGGGTAATGGGCGGGGCATCCTGCATTGGCTGGTCAACATCGCCATTAGTGAAAGTGTTAACACAATCAAACCTGAAACCGCCGTCTTTAAACCATGTCGATGGATCTAAAGTCGGGGGATATTCACTGGCAATATCTACTACTCCATCTAAAAGTACCGGAGGTACAGGTTTGGAAAGAAGTACTTCTGCATTAAGCTCCATCTTTCCAGTAATATCAAAGAATGGAGTAAGTCCGGTTCCGTTAAGATTAATTGTATACAGACCATAATCCTGATTTTCCACAACAGTGGCGTAGGAAATCAATATTCTGTTATCTGGAAGCTGAACAGGGTCACAAGCATACGGAGGCTGCATTGTTCCGTATGAAGGCGGATTATTGATATATAACTGCATAGTCTGAGGGTTAACTCCGATTATATGAGTACCGTAACCGTTCCCTGTTTCAAATAATCTTATTCCGGTGCTTCCTGATGTGTTTGTGATTGACTGGTCAGGTGAAAACAGGCTTAGCATTCTGCCGTCATTTAAAATATACGGTCTGTAATTATTCTGCCCGACCCGCCAGTTACCGGTACCGGCGTAAAATGCCAGGCCTTCGCCATCGGGCCTTATCTTTGCTGCTGACCATATATTTGCAATATCATTTGTAACAGCCAGTGCTGAATCTCGTGTTAATCCGTTTGCTGTTAATACAGAAGGATGATCAATATTAAGCCACCACCGGCTGTAAACAATTTTACCTGTCACCGGATCGATAGTTGGCTCATCTGCTCCGTTGCGCTCTGTGGTAATGCGGTGCAGGTTCTGCCCGTTGGCATCAATTATATACAGGTTAGTAACACGTTTTGCGTTGTATTGCGAAAGGGCAGGATACCTGGAGCTTGAAAAACATATTCTGCCGTCAGGCAGGTAACATGGATCAAGGTCATCATATTTTATAAATTTAAATGCTGCTGTACCAAACTGGGCAAGACTTATGTTCCTGTTTGACTGGGTAATTTTTTTAAAGCCGGTTCCGTTGGAATTTATTTCATAAATTCTCCAGCTGCTGTCACGGTGTTCAATACCTGAAAAAATTATTTTTGAAGCATCCCAGAATACACAGGGGTCAGAAACATCAACCAGGCTTATACCGCCGAAATTCATTGTGCTGTCAACAAGTACCCGCAAAGTTCCGTTGGCTTCGCGAACCAGAAGCCTGCCTCCAACAACAGCTGAGCGCGAGTACGGACCCATTCCCGGCAGCAGGCTTGCCTGCTGGTAAAAAATACTGCCTCCCTGCACCATATTTCGCGAAACAAATACAACCGGGTACTGGCAGAATGCTGTATTAAGAAGGGGTAATAAAAAAAATATTGAGCAAAGGAAAAAAACTTTGCTCAATATTTTAATTGCGGATATCATTTTTCAGATCAAATTCTGTTTAAACAGTCTGTATAAAAATAATGGATAAATTACCTGTATGTAACAACAACTGAGCATACATTTTTTTCTTTATCCCATGCAAGCATAATGCTTACTTCGCGTTTATCTTTATTCCATAAAACCATACCGCCGTCATCGCTCATCATTTCGCCTTCGCCTTTTTTGAATCCTGCTTTTTCAACACCTTCTGTGAAAGGGGCCAGTATTGCTTTAGGCTTTTCTGTAGATTCAAATGTAACTACAGTACCTTCGGTGGTATTAAGCGAGCCAAGGCATTTTGAATTGATTGGCTGGGGAACATCCTGGGGATAGTCTGCGGGCATTCCTTCTTTTATTCCAAGCTCATTTGATTTATTTTCACTGCCGGTTGTCTGTGTTTTGTTTTCTCCGGCAGTTGTATTTTGTGTTGTTGATTTTGTTGTATCTTTTTTATCACCTTCGGTTTTCTGATCTGTTTTACCGCAGCCGGAGATAATTATAACCATTGCTGTTAATGCTGTAAAAAATAAATTAAGTTTTGTTTTCATGCTTTAGAGTATGTTATGAAATATTTAATATAATTTATAAAATGAATCAATTATTGCATAAAACTGCTTCAAACCTGCCGGCTACCCAGCTTTTTGAAGCATCGTTAAAATATAATGCTATTTTGCCTTTTACGGTTTTATCGCTTATACTTTCAATTTCCAGCGCACAATTCCACTGGTCAGCTGATTTATTTCCGCCTGTTTTAAAGCTTGACTGGTAAGTACCGGCATCATCAGAAAATTTTGATTTAACGAATGAACCCTGCTTTATTTCGCCGCCTTTATTCATTAAAGTAAATCCTTCAAAATTTTCTATAAAACCGCAGTTCTGCTGCGGTTTAACAAGTGAAAAATTAATAACATTGTCATTTGCGCCGCGCCATTTTTCAAAATTTATATAGGCAAACTGAACATCTTTTCCGCTGATGCTGCCTTTTACAGGGAAATCCGGAATATCACCTGAAGTAATTCCGTCTTTCCAGCCAAATTCTCCTGATTTATTATTTTCAGTGTTGCTGCCGGTATTATCTGTTTTTTTTCCGCAGCCGGCAGATATAAATATAATAATTATAAAAAGAAAAAATAATGAACTGTAGTGCTTTAACAATTTTATGTTATTCAGTATTATTATAAAATAGCGTTTTTTCAGTAAAATATAAATGGAACGGTTTTGACCGTTCCATTTAAAATAATATTAACTTCCTGATTATTTGCAGAATTTGTTATATCTGTCGTTTATCCTGCCCCAGTTTAAATTGTTGATGAAATTATCGATGTATTTAGCTCTGCCCGGACCATCTTTGTGATAATAAGCATGTTCAAAAACATCACATGCTATCAAAGGAACACCGCCCCATATAGCGCCGTACTGGTGTTCATCTACCAGCACATTTATCAGCCTGCCTGAATAAAGCCTGTCAAAAACCAACAGACCCCACCCGCTTAATTTGGCTGCAACGCAGCATGCTTTGAATTCAGCTTTCCAGTTATCAACTGAACCCCAGTTTGCTTCGATAGCTGCTTTAATATCAGCACCTTTTGAAATATCGCCGTCACCGCCCATATTATCCCAGTATACATCATGCAGGTATGCGCCGGAGTGATTCCAGGTAAACCTTCTTTTTAATTCGCCAATATCAGACCAGTTGCCGTTTGCTTTTGAAAGATCGGCTGATTCAAGCTCTTTTTCAATATTATTCATAAAGGTTACATAACCTTTATGGTGTGTGTTATAATGCCAGTCAGTAGTTTCAGCATCAATAACATCCTTTAATAAAGTTTTTGCCTCCTCATCGCTGTATGGACGGGGATTAAATTTCCATTCATATGCCATTTTAATAAAACCTCCTTCAGGTTCAGAAGGCGCACTGCCTTCTTTATAGTTTAAATTTTTTTTCAGATCGAATCCGGACAGTAATCCAAGTGATACAGCTCCAAATGCGGATGTTTTTATAAAATTCCGTCTGCTGTTATCCTTCATAAAGCTGCTTTGTTAAGTTATGGATAAATAATTAATATTACAAATAGCTGATTCAGGGTTAAAGTTTCGGGTACAGCCTGAAGGCTGCAGTAAAAATGATCCCTATAAAGCTAAACAGCTACGATTGGAAAAAACTAAACACCGAAAGAGCTGCCGCAGCCGCAAGTCTTTTTAGCTGAAGGATTATTGAATGTAAAGCCTTTTCCTGTTAGCCCGTCAGTAAAATCAACAGTTGTTCCTGTTAAATAAAGAATACTCTTCCAGTCAACAGCAACTTTTACATCGCCGAACATTAAAATTTTATCGGAATCTTTAAGCTCAGCATCAAATCCAAGTGTATATGTTAATCCGGAACATCCCCCGCCTTTAACACCTATTCTCAATACATAATCGGCAGGGATTGAGTTTTCTGCCATTATTTTTTTTACCTCATTAACTGCTTTTTCAGTTAATGAAATGCCGTCTGTTACTTCCGGCTTTTTAATTTCCGGAGTGATAATATTTGTTTCTGCCATAAATGTTGTTATTAAATTTAGCTGCTCTGTTATGTTAACGAAATAATTAAAACCGCATATGCGGTTGTCTATTAATGCACTATTTTATAATCTGCAAAAATAGGTTATTTTATGAAAAAATTCATACCCAAATAAAGTGCCCAATAAGCAAACCTCCTGTCAGAACTTAAGCCGTTTGAGGAAGATTTTTCATCCCTTAATGCAATAACATGACCGTCTATAATTACTTCTTCAGCGGCCTGCCTGTTCCAGGCATTATCATAGGAATAACTGTAACCTGTAAAAAGGTCAATTGTATTTTTTACTTTAAAATTCAGCTTAAAACCCGCACTATATCCATAACGCGGAGAAACCTTAAAGAAATCCAACCCGGCTTTATGGAATGACTCGCCTCCCATAAAATTGAGCCTCATTAACCCGAAAACAGAAGGATAAACTGCTGAATTATGTCCAATTGGATTGATTTCAGCACCCAGGCCTGCTGAAAAACTCTGAAGCCTTACACCAAAATCATAACCGGAAGGCCCCGGATAAGTTCCGAAAAGATTATTATACCCTAAATTAAACAGACCTTTTATCTGGCCCTTTTTAGTAAACCGGTATTTTAAATATGTCTGAACCCCAAAACCGGTATTAGTTCCCAGATTATCAGAAACCAGCAACCGTTTTCCGTCAATCAGTATCTGGTCTTCAGTGGCATTTATCGAAGCCTTTTCACCGTAAGCTTCAAGCAGCGGCCTGGAGTATCCTATACTGAAACTTAGCTCAATTCTGCTGAATGAATCCCTTGATACCGGGGATTTAGTTTTCTGGGAAAATGAAAAATTACAGAAAGCAGAAAATAAAGCCAAGGCAAGAACAATTTTATATTTCAGCATAATCACCTTTCTTAAATTGTGAATTACCGTTTGAGCCCTGTTTGTTCAGCGGTGAAATTTGACGCAGTTTTTTTACTTTTTCAGGAAGCTTTGAAATAACATAATCGATTTCTTCTTCAGTATTAAACCTGCCAATGCCGAACCTTATCACAGAACGCATTAATTCTTTGTTTAATCCGATTGCGCTTAATACATGCGAAGGTTTTACATCTTCGGATGAACAGGCGCTGCCTGTTGAAACGGCAATTTCTTTCATTGATACCATCAATGAATCAGCATCAATTCCTTCGATACTCACATTCAGGTTACCCGGGATACGGTTCTTCATATCGCCGTTAATTTTTATACCATCAAGCGCAGAGCTAAGTCCGCTGTATAATTTATCCCTCAGCAGTTTTACACGGGCAGATTCATTTACCAGAACAGTGTCAGCAATTTCACAGGCTTTGCCAAAACCAACTATACCCGGTACGTTTAGAGTTCCGGCGCGCAGTCCTTTTTCCTGGGCACCCCCGTCAGTCTGCGGAACAATCCTTACCCTTGGAATTCTGCCTGATTTATACAATGCGCCAACTCCTTTTGGTCCGTACATTTTATGAGAAGAAAAACTGAGCAGGTCAACGTTTAATTTGCTAAGATCAATTTTCAGCTTTCCGGCAGCCTGTGTAGCATCAGTATGGAAGAGAACTTTTTTCTGCCTGCATAGTTTTGATATTTCATTTATCGGCTGTATTGTTCCGATTTCATTATTAACCCACATTACCGAAACCAGTATGGTTTGAGGAGATATTGCTTTTGCAATTTTTTCAACCGAAACTATACCGTTTTCTTCAACATCCAGATATGTAACAGTGAATCCTCTTTTTTCAAGGTTACGGCATGAATCAAGCACTGCTTCATGCTCAATTTTTGTTGTAATAATATGGCTTCCTTTGGAAAAATTTGCTTCTGCTGTTCCTTTTATTGCAAGATTGACTGATTCAGTTGCTCCGCTTGTAAAAATTATATCGCGGGGTTCGCAGTTTACAAGCCTTGCTGCAAGTTTTCTGGCATAGGTAACAGCTGCTTCAGCTTTCCACCCAAGCTCATGAGATTTACTGGAAGCATTCCCGTAGTGTTCGGTAAAATAAGGCAGCATAGCTTCAAGCACTATAGGATCAACTTTTGTAGTTGAGTGGTTATCCAGGTATATCGGGAAACTTATCATTTATGATCAGACAATTTCTGCCAGTGTTGTTGAATTAAAATAACTGTTAATCTGCCGCTGAATTTTCTTCAACGGGCTGCTTAGTATACAGGTTTCATAGATTGAACAGGCTTCGGAATCACCATGCTGACCGCAGTCAAGTATATAGCTTTCACCTTCAATTGCATTAAATATCTGCGCCAATGTCAGCTCTTCGGGTTTTTTAGTCAGCTTATAGCCTCCGTGAGTGCCCTGTATTGAGCTTAATATCCCCTGCTTTTTAAGCTTCTGCAGTATTTTTGAAAGCAGGTCGTACGGAATTTTATACTTATCTGCAATTTCCTTTGCAGAGCTTGTGCAGTTGCCGCCCGGCAAAGCCATGTGCTTTACCGCGATAAGACCATATTCTACTTTTTTTGATAGTTTGAACATATTTTTAAGGAGACAACCCACCCACAAAGGGGCTCCTTTGGAGCGGTTCGCCTCTGCATTTATTTTTTTATTAACCTGGCTGCAAATGAGCCGTCAATGTTATGTTTATGCGGGAATGTTTCTATACATCCTTCAGCATTAACAAGATCACCTTTTACATATTTAGAAGCATTATCTATCATGAAGTCAGGATTTTTTTCAAGGAAATCATTTACAATATCCATGTTCTCCTCTTTTTCGGTCGAGCAGGTGCTGTAAACAATAACTCCGCCCGGCTTTAAATATTTTACCGCGCTGTTAAGCAGGTTTTTCTGAATTTCATTTAATGCCAGTATATCTTCAAGCTCGCGTTTCCATCTTATTTCAGGTTTTTTTGAAAGCACACCCAGCCCTGAACACGGGGCATCAAGGAGTATCTTATCGAACATGAGGCCTTTAATTCTTTCATCCTGCAGGTCAGCGGCATCATCCTGAATGAACTCAATATTTTGAACGCCAAGACGTTCTGCATTCTGTTTCATCATTTTTATCTTGGCATCGTATTTATCAACCGAATAAATTTTTCCTTTGTTTCCCAAAAGCTGGGCAATGTGAGTTGACTTACCCCCCGGCGCTGCGCACATATCCAGTATCATATCGCTTTCCTGCGGTTTTAACAATACTGCAGGCAGGCCTGCGGATTCATCCTGGACTGTGTACATTCCATTTTTAAAATCTTCATCCAGATATATCTTTGACATCAGGCGAAGTGTTACAAAATAATCTATGTACCTGCATGTGCGGTATACAATATTGCGTTCATCGAAGCGCTTGAAAATAGCTTCTTTAGAAGTTTTAAGCGTGTTTATCCTTAGTGTAAGAATTGGGCGTTTGTTATTTGATTCTGCTAGCTGTTCGGCTTCATCAAACCCGAATCTTTCTATCCACCTTTTGACCATCCAGTTAGGCTGTGACTGCATTATGCCGAGATATTTTACTTCATCGATATCACGGGTGGGAAGCACGAGCTCGTTTTTTGTGCGGATAATTGTTCTAAGCAGCCCGTTTACAACATCGGCATGTTTTTGAGTGCTGATGCGTTTAACAAATTCAACTGCCTCATTAACTGCAGCAAAATCCGGAATTTTATTGAGGAATAATATCTGGTACAGTGCTACGCGCAGGGTGTTCTTTATTTCCGGCGTGCATTTTTCCCAGTTTCCGCGGTAAAAACCGTTTAAGAACCAGTCAAGCCGCCTCATCCAGCGGATAACACCGTGGCATATTTCATTAAGCAGAGATTTATCGTAATCATTAAGCAGGTCGGTGCGAATTTCATAATCGATAAGCTTATCGAGATATGAATCCGTACGCTCAACGCGTGTTAGAATTTTAACGGCAATGCTCCTGGCATCGGAATAAATTGTATCGCCTTTGGGGCGTTCGCGTTTATTCTGCCAGCGGGGTTTTTGGTCACCCTTGTTTTCGCCTGAAGGTTTCTGTTCATCCTGTTTTTCTGCAGGAATTACCCCGGGCTGTTTTTCAGGTTTAGTTTTTTCAGGTTCTGTTATTTCAGGTTCTTGTGGATCCGTAACTTTATTATCTATGGTTTCAGTTACAGGTTCATTCAATACAGGTGCTTTCGATTCTTCCGGTACTAAATTATTCACATTACCTGAATTTTCATTGATTTCGCTCATAATTTACACATTTAATTCAGTTAATATGTAAATATACGTGTATATTATAGTAGTTTCAATGAATAGGACTTGGGTAGTCCGTGATAAAATCCGCATTGTATGAATCAAAAATATAACCACGAATTTCACGAATTACACTAATGAATCTTATTTTTCACCCATTCGTGGTTATAAAATAATAAAAAAATTACGCCCCTGCAGGGCTACTTTTCAGTTCATTTTTATCCGATGGGCTTCGCTCATTGCTGATATATTTCCGCCCTTTCAGGGCTATGATTTGCAATATAAACGGCTCCGTTAGAAGCGGAATGTTTAAAGTTTTTAAACCATGATATTCAGAGCTCCGTAAGTGCGGTATGTGTTTTTAGCAAAATAAATAAAATATAACCATAGAATTATGTTTAATATAGATTTTTGGTTAATTATTTTGTAATAAGAAATTATAATAAAAATAAAAACAGAGCCAGGAATTTCTGAGCTACCGGATATAATTTTAAAAATAACATGATATCAATTAAAGATCTTAATCCGCATTTATTAAGCGCTGAGTATGCCGTAAGAGGACCAATAGTAATACGCGCGCAGGAACTTGAAAAAGAAGGCAAAAAAATAATTTACTGCAATATAGGCAATCCGCAGGCATTAAAACAGAAACCGCTTACATATATAAGGCAAATTCTGAGTTTAATGGAATACCCTACCCTGCTTGATGACCCGGCAGCATCAAAAATTTATCCGTCTGATATTATTGAGCGGGCAAAAAAGCTTCATCATCAGATGCCGCACGGAACAGGCGCATATACACAAAGCGCAGGGATGCCGTTCATAAAACAGGCAATTGCAAAGTATATAGAAAGCCGTGACGGAATTCCCGCAAATGAAAATAATATTATTTTAACCGATGGCGCATCGAAAGGTGTATCGGCAGTTTTAACTGCGCTGCTTAAAAAACCAAGTGACGGGTTTATGATTCCTATACCACAGTACCCGCTTTACAGCGCAACTATTGAGCTTTACGGCGGAAGCCAGATTGGTTATTACCTTGATGAAGCCAACTCCTGGCAGCTTAATGAAGAGATATTAACAAAAAGCTTAAATGATGCAAAAGCCCGCGGAATAGACCCCGTTGCAATTGTTGTGATAAATCCGGGCAATCCAACCGGCGCTGTGCTTACGCTGGAAAACATAAAAATGATAATCAGCTTTGCAAAAAAACATAAGCTTGCAATAATGGCTGATGAAGTTTACCAGGATAATGTATATGCAGCAAACGGAATGTTCCACTCATTTGCAAAAGTTATGCATCAGCTTGGCGAAAATGAAATATCACTATTCAGCTTTCACAGCGTAAGTAAGGGATTTATGGGTGAGTGCGGCCACCGCGGCGGTTACCTTGAAATCCGCAATGTACCTGCTGATGTAATGGCTGAGTTCATCAAGCTGCAGTCAATAAGTCTGTGCAGCAATACTGTAGGACAGCTGGTTACATACCTTGTGGTTACTCCCCCGCAGAAAGGCGAAGCCAGCTATGACCTGTACATTAAAGAGCGTGACGGCATACTAAATGAGCTGAAAGCAAAAGCCGAGATTCTTGGAAAAGGTTTGAATGCAATTGAAGGAATGACTATTGATATTCCGCAGGGCGCAATGTATGCATTTGTGAAGCTTGAGCTGCCTCATACGGCTGATGTTACGAAGATGTCACCCGCCGAACAGTTGGCATACGAAAGCAAGCGCGATAACGATTACTGCATGGCCCTGCTGGAAGAAACCGGCATTTGTGTAGTGCCGGGCTCGGGATTCGGGCAGCTTCCCGGAACGCTGCATTTCAGAACAACGTTCCTGCCTCCCCGCGATGAAATGGAAGCGCTTGTTGAGAAGATGAGGGTATTTCATGCCGGATATGTTGAGAAAATGAAATAATATCAATAGTGAACGGCTTGTACCATTTTATTTAATTTATCCAATAGTCCTCTAATAAGAGGACTTATTTTTTAATCACTAATGTATTCACTAATTGATATAAAAAAGAATATGAATTCATCCAACTTTCATTTAGCCCTCAAATCAACTCAGGAAAAACTTAATGCATCGGGTAAGGAATTTGTAGAATTCTTTAGCCACGGCTCGCTGGTTGTGGAGCTGTATAAACCTGATGGGGTTGATAAACAGACTCCGCATACACGCGATGAGGTTTATTTAATTGCAGCCGGCAGCGGCAGATTTTTTAATGCAGGCACTTACATAGATTTTTCCCCGGGCGATTTCCTTTTTGTGCCCGCAGGTGCTGAGCACCGTTTTGTTGATTTTACAGATGATTTTGTAACATGGGTGTTTTTTTACGGACCTGAAGGCGGTGAGTAAAATTTTAATTATTTTTTGTAGAGGTCGCATATATGCGACCCAACAATCAGAATAAATGAAGATAAGAAAACCAAACAGGTTAAAAGATTTTGATTATTCGAGTTGCGGTTGCTACTTCATAACGATTTGCACCCATAACAGGATTCATCATTTTGGCGAGATTATGAGCGGCACAATGAAACTGAATGAATTTGGTGAAATTGCAGCCGAAAACTGGAATTCTATCCCGCTGCATTTTCATAATGTTTTATTAGATGAATTTATTGTTATGCCAAATCACATTCATGGAATAATCGGAATTATTGATAATCCAAAAGGTAATCCACAAGTAGCAAACATAAATCCGCAGATTGGGAAAAAGCTTGACCGAAGTAAAATGTTAGTCTCCAGAATTGTTCAGCAGTATAAGGCTTCAGTTACAAGGGATATAAACAATCTAAACAAAATTGAATTTAAATGGCAACGCTCATTTTATGATCACATTATCAGAAACGAACGGTCATATGAGAACATACAGTCTTATATTTTTTATAATCCAATAAAATGGGAAATGGACATTGAAAATATTAAAAACCAATTTAAGGATACGTTAGAATATTATAAAAAAATTTTTACAGGAAAAAATTAGATTTAAATTCAATTTATTATATAGGGTCGCATATATGCGACCCCTACATTTTCAGACCCCTGCATTTG
>LLZO01000299.1 GCA_001567545.1 Candidatus Tepidiaquacellales bacterium OLB5 | reverse complement strand
GCTGATGCATCCCAATCAGCCTCGTAAGTTCCGGGCTGTAACTGCTGATTGACCAGCACAGCAGCTTCTCTGCCAAGTGCATCGTAAACAATCAATCTTGTAGAGACGACCCGGCGGGTCGTCTCAGTTTGTGGAATACTGAACTTTATTTTCGTAACCGGATTAAACGGGTTGGGATAGTTTTGGGTTAATTCAAATTTTTCCGGAATTTCTGTGCTTAATTGTGTTATACCGTTTAAGAAACTTGTATCTCCATATACTGTTCCGTTAATTACACATCCATTTAAAGTATAACCACACCCTGTATAAAAACATCCTTTATTAGCCTGGAAAATTCCGATACCATAAACATATTTTATCATTGAAAAGTAAGTTGGTATAAGCTGTCCCATTGTTTTTGTCTTTCGCATTGATCCAAAGATCTCTGAAATACTAGTATCAGTGCACATTGAGAAAAAACAACTGTTATTTGGTGTATCACCTTGTTTAATTTTAAGAGAATCTTTAATAGAATCGAAAGGATACCTGGGACAACTTGTGCTTCCGGTGTAAAACAATAAATTACAGTTTGCAGAATCAATTCTAACAGGATAGATTGTATTTGTTAGAAATGGATTAAATGGACCCTGAGCGCATGTACAGTTTACTCCTGTTTGTTCAAATATATAGTATAAATGTCCGTTTAATATAGTTGCACCGGTTATTTTTAATTTTATATTTGCACTTCCGGAATAAACCCAAACATTACCAACATTTAGCGGAAAAAAATTGAACTCATCAATTTGTGAATAAATATTTACTAGTGATAAAATTAAATAACATGCTATTATTTTTTTCATATTAAAACCTATTTAATCAAAACCATTTTTTTTGTTTCAGTAAACTTTTCAGCTTCCAGTTTATAATAATAAACCCCGCTAGGGTAATCTGACGCATCCCAATCAGCTTCATATGTTCCCGGCTGCAATTGCTGATTAACAAGTACAGCAGCTTCTCTGCCAAGTGCATCGTAAATTGTAAGTTTTACCAATCCGAATTCCGCGATCCGAAATCCGAAATGTGTTACCGGATTGAACGGGTTTGGAAAGTTTTGGGAGAGAGAATAATTTTCAGGTATTTCGTTTGAAATATTGTTTATACCAACATAACTTCCCCAGACTTTATAGACTGCATCAGCTGTAGCAACTATAACAGTATCACCTGAAGAAACATCTTTTGAAATTCCCAATACATTTTTTGATGGCGAAAAATGATCATTGTAAAGCACCCAGTTTAAGCCGCCGTTTGTTGACCGGTAAAGACCTGAAAAATTCCCGGCATAAATTAAATTGCTGTTTTCAGGTGATACTTCAATACATCTTAGATTATTGATACCCCAAACCTGGCTCCAGTTGAAACCATGGTTGGTTGATTTATAAACACCGTTAAAAGCCAATCCGTATATTGTACTATCGGAATAGCAAAATTTCATTTCAGTGAAATTCATACCGCCAACTGAGAAGAAATCTAATCCTGAATTTGTACTCAACATCATCTGGCCTGATGCTCCGCAGAAAATATTAGTTCTTTTTAAAGGATTAATTTTTATATACCTGAAAAAATTTGTATTAGTATCTACCGGAAACCATGTACTTCCTTTATCAGTGGTTTTATGAATTACCTTATGACTTGTACCCATTATCGGATAACCGATATATGCAACAGCATCATTTACAGGATCAATATCTATTCCAAAACATTGCTGCCCTGCAAAATCATTGCTGAACTGAGTAAGACCAACCGAATTAGCTCCGTTATTTACTGTATAAAAAACAGCATCTCCTGCATCACAACCGCAGTTTCCCATTAAATTTTTAATTGCATATTGTGTATCAGCAGGTGAAGGAACAAACAACAGTACCCTGTTGCAGACAAATCTGGGAGGATTACAGGTAAATACACAGAAACAAAAACACCAGTTTGCATTAGTAAATCCGTTTAATGGAACATACCAGCTGTTGTTCTGCCTGTTTAACTTCAGGTATTGACCGCTTGTGTTTGGATTACCATCAGGGAATGAAACTCCGCGCTGAATATAAATATGTTTTAAACCGCCGGCAGTCATTTTAATACTGTTCATTGTAACTAAACCTTTACCGGAAGTATCATCACTGTAAATTTTTTGAAATCCATATTGAGAATAAATATCAGTAAAAATAAATGTTAAACTAATTAGTAAAAAATATATTTTTTTCATAATTACTCCAAAAGGTTGTTTTAAAAAAATTTTATTTCCTTTTTTGAATTTTAGTTACAATAAATGAATACTCTTGAATTCTTAAAAATTATTTAATTAAAACCATTTTTTTAGTTTCTGTAAATTTTTCTGATTCTAATTTATCCGACTGGATCGCTATGCGATAATAATACACCCCGCTTGGAAATGCTGATGCATCCCATTCAGCCTGGTATGTGCCGGGCTGCAATTGCTGATTGACAAGTATTTTTATTTCTTTGCCAAGAGCATTATATATTGTTAAACTTACCAATCCGAAATCTGCAACCCGGAATCCGAAATGCGTTAAAGGATTAAACGGGTTTGGAAAGTTTTGGGATAATTCAAATTTTTCCGGGACTTCGGAACCGGTTTGATTAATTCCGATAATCATAGATGTATCACCGTAAATAATTCCGTTTATAATACATCCTTTTAGAATCTGGTAACAGGTATAGTTTGTAATTGAGGCATTATATTTAGCCAAACCTATTCCCTCCAAAAAAGTCTGATCATTTCCTCCGTTAATATCAACTGTAGTGAATCTCTTAGATTTGAAAAATGTATTAAAAATGTAAAAATCTGAAGAATCATTAAAACATGTCTTGGTGCTGTTTAAATTAAAACAGGTTAATGACGAATCCCTGAATTTCGCTGCCAGACTATCGACTAGTCCTTCTGCATTATTATTACAAACACCTGTTCTAAACAGATTCATTGTTAATGAATCAATCCTTAACTGAGTATTGGCACTGAATAACCTTGAGCCGCAGCTATAAAAGCCGCTGATAAGTACATGAATTCCAGTTAAATTATAATATAATTTTCCGTTAATGATCTGAGTACCGGTAATGATATACTTATCAATTGATGTACCGCTGCCTGAAAATGAAATTAAACTTGACGTGTACACCCATTGGTTTCCTATCTGCAAAGGCATATATTTTGCAGCAGTTGAATCCCAAGCATAAATTTCCGGTGATTTGCCGAGCAGGGTAAATCCGAGTAAAATGAATAAAAGGAATTTCATTCCACCTCCAGTTTTAGTGGTTACCTAAATATAATCATAAATAAGTGTTTTTATAATTCAAATTTGATTTCTTTTAGTACTTTTAGTGTACTAAAGGAACCATTGACAAAAAAAAGAAATTATATTATTTTAGCACTCAATATTAGCGAGTGCTAATACAATTCTGACATTTACAATTAAATATATATCAATAATTTAGGAGGATTTATTATGAATTTAAAACCACTTGGAGACAGGGTTATAGTAAAACCCAAAGCTCCCGAAGAAAAAACAAAAGGCGGTATCATACTTCCCGATACAGCTCAGGAAAAACCAATGGAAGGTGAAGTAGTTGCTGTTGGTAACGGCAGAACCGATGATGCAGGCAAAAAAGTTGCTATGGATCTTAAAGTAGGCGATAAAGTTCTTTACGGCAAGTACAGCGGTACTGAAGTTAAGGTAAATGAGGAAGAATATTTAATAATGCGCGAAAGCGATGTTTATGCAGTGATCGGATAAGTAATAACCCTGAGCGAAGCGAAGGGTCTCATTCAATTTTCAGAAAATTAAAAGGAGACATTAAACATATGGCAGCAAAATTAATTCATTTTGATACCGAGGCAAGAAGTGCCTTAAAAAAAGGTGTCGATAAACTTGCTAATGCCGTGAAGGTCACACTTGGACCAAAGGGCAGAAATGTAGTAATTGATAAAAAATTCGGTACACCTACGGTAACCAAAGATGGTGTAACTGTTGCAAAAGAAGTTGAGCTTGAAGACCCCATTGAAAACATGGGCGCACAGATGGTAAGGGAAGTTGCTTCCAAAACCAGCGATGTAGCAGGTGACGGTACAACAACTGCTACAGTTCTTGCACAGGCAATTTACGCCGAAGGCGTAAAAAACGTAACAGCAGGCGCAAATCCGATGGACTTAAAACGCGGTATCGATCTTGCTGTAACAAAAATTGTTGACGGACTTGCAAAATTAAGCAAAAGCATCGATAAAACCAGCAAAACAGAAATAGCACAGGTTGGCTCTATTTCAGCTAATAACGATATGATCATTGGCGAGCTAATTGCTGATGCTATGATGAAGGTCGGTACAGATGGTGTTATCACAGTTGAAGAAGCAAAAGGAACAGATACTACAGTAGATATAGTTGAAGGTATGCAGTTTGACAGAGGCTACCTTTCACCTTACTTTGTTACAGATGCTGATACAATGGAATCGGTTCTTGAAGATCCGTATATTTTAATTTACGATAAAAAGATCTCAACAATGAAAGATCTGCTGCCCATACTTGAAAAAGTTGCGCAGGCAGGCAGAACAATGTTAATAATAGCAGAAGATATCGAAGGTGAAGCGCTTGCTACACTTGTTGTTAATAAGCTTCGCGGCACATTAAGAATAGCAGCTGTTAAAGCTCCCGGATTCGGCGACAGACGCAAAGCAATGCTCGAAGATATCGCTGTTTTAACAGGCGGAACTGTTATCTCCGAAGAAAAAGGCTACAAGCTTGAAAATGCTACCGTATCATATCTAGGCACAGCAAAGAAAATTGTTATCGATAAGGATAACACAACAATTGTTGAAGGCGCAGGCAAATCAGAAGATATAAAGAAACGTATTAACGAGATAAAAGGACAGATCGAAAAAACTACCAGTGATTACGATAAGGAAAAACTGCAGGAAAGGCTTGCAAAGCTTTCTGGCGGTGTTGCTGTGTTAAAGATAGGCGCTGCAACAGAAGTTGAAATGAAGGAAAAGAAAGCAAGAGTTGAAGACGCATTGCATGCAACACGCGCAGCGGTTGAAGAAGGTATTGTACCGGGCGGCGGAGTTGCACTGATAAGAGTTTCCAATTCTCTTGATAAGATCAAAGGTGAAAATGAAGATCAGAAGATTGGTGTTGATATAATCAGAAAGGCAATTGAGTCACCTTTAAGGCAGATAGTTGAAAATGCAGGCATCGAAGCATCGGTAGTTATCAATGAAATTAAAAAGAACAAAGATGATTACGGATTCAATGCATTGACCGAAGAATACCAGAACCTGATAAAAGCAGGTGTTATAGATCCTACCAAGGTAACAAGGGTAGCTTTGGAAAATGCAGCTTCAGTAGCATCAATGCTGCTTACAACAGAAGCAGTTATCTGTGAAAAACCTGAAAAGGAAAAACCGGCTCCAATGATGCCTCCGGGCGGCGGTTACGGTGATATGTATTAATTCAATTAAGAATTAATAATCAGGAATTACGAATAAAGCCCCGAAAATATTTTTCGGGGCTTTTTATTTTCAAAACTAATTCTTCACATGAACTACTTTTAATAATGAAGAATCATGGTAATCCTTTTATCAGGTTAATCATGGTCCCGTTTTCTTGGTAAATATTCACCATTCGGCTCTACAGGATTCGCATATTCACTATCCCAACTTTTGTAGAATATATCCCTTACTCTTTGAGTAAATTTTCCGTTATCAATAACAACACCCACATTACGTGATTCATAAAAATAATCATAGCTCATATTGCTGGTGCCTATCCAGCAGGTTGAGTCAGCTGTGATAAATTTGCAGTGCTCAACCCTTGCATATGAAATAAAACCGCCAGAATATTCCGGAATTGATGTGTACCTGATTTCAAAATTTGGGAACTGAATAAGCTCTTTAAAATGCTCGACGGCGGTTTTGCTTAAATTCCAGTCTGATACCAGCAGTTTAACTTTCACTCCCCTTTTACTTGCACTGATAAGCGCTGTATCAACTTCTTCCCAGTAGCCCTCTTTTGTTACTGGATTGTAAGAAAGGAACTGGAGGTTGATCTCTGATTTTGCGGATTGGATTATTCTATTTATTTGAAATATGTCAGTTAAAACACTATCAGCAATCATATTTATTAATTCATCCCATACAAATGTATCAATTCCATATCTAGTAGCTATTGATTTACTTGAATAAGTCGGAAAATATTCAAAATAATTGTTATCTAATACTTTAGAATAATATGGTGTTGATAAAATCAATAATGTATCATCATTTAGATTATACTCATTAAAATTATAGTCATAATTAAAAATATTTTTATAAAATGTACTTGTTTTAAAATCTATAATTCTCACCCCAAGTTCATGAATATGCTTCAGTGCACGCCAGTCAAAATTCTGTGAACCAAGAAATACTTCTTTATTATCAACAATAAAAAACTTTGCGTGTTGTATGCCTCCGGTAATACTTTTTATATCAAAAATTTTTTACCCTGATATTTTTAATGCTATCCAGTATTTCAACAGTTTCCGGGTAAGTTTGATACATTCCGGCATCAACAATTATTCTAACCTCAACTCC
>LLZO01000298.1 GCA_001567545.1 Candidatus Tepidiaquacellales bacterium OLB5 | reverse complement strand
AGAGGCTGTACTATCAGGGGACTTTCCTCAAACTCAGGCGGTATTGCGACTTTACCAATTGGTACATTAAATATTATAATCGAAAATAATATCATTAAACATAACAGGTACGGTATTGCAATTACAAATGCAAATACAAATGCAATTATCAGGAACAATATCATAGACAGCAATAATATTCAGGGTAACCCGGCACTTGGCGGAAGCGGTATCAACTTTAACGGAACATCAACATTAACTGCTTTAGTTTCAAAAAACTATATTCGCGGAAATCTTTGGGGTATAACAATTCAGGGAACAGCTAAACCTGTTTTCGGAAACCTGGCAGTATCAGATTCAAACTATGTTGGCTTGAATTATATTTGGGGCAATGGTAATAGCGGCAGAATTTATGATCTATATAACAACACACCTGATTCGATAAAAGCAGAAAATAATTTCTGGGGTACCGGGCTGCTAGATAGTATAGAAGCGCATATTTTCCATAAACCTGACAGCTCAGCTTTGGGATTTGTTGATTACCTACCCATTTATATACCTTTGGGAATAATCCAGCTTAATGATTTAACACCAGTTGAATTTAAATTATATGACGCTTATCCAAATCCGTTTAATCCTGAAACCAATATAAGGTTTGAACTTCCGGTTAATACAAATGTTAAACTTGACATTTTTGATGTATCGGGAAAAATAGTTTCCGAATTTATAAATGGTAACCTTAAAAAAGGAATATACATATACAGGTTTAATGCGGGAAATTTAGCAAGCGGGGTATATTTTTACCGGTTAATTGCCGAAAATACAGTAATTTCAAAGGCATTTGTGTTACTTAAATAAAATCCATTTTAATTTATATAATTTGAAATTATATTACAGGATAACTTAAAACTGACAATAATTAATTATTAAAAATACATGAAATCAAAAAGGACTATTATCGTAGTTGCTCTTCTGGCATTTATAACCGGTATATTTTTATACGGTTACAAGTTTGATGAAGCTCAGTATATTACCCAGGAAAAACATTCCCAGGTAAAAATTTATGCTTCAGGTGAAGCTGATTTTGAACGGATCGAACAGGCAGGACTTAATCTTGACCATGTTGAAGCTAAAGATAACTATGTAATAGCTTGGCTTTCATCTACGGAAATTGATTTGCTTAAAAAATCTGGCGTTCCATACGATATAACTGTTAAAGACTGGATGCAGTACTATAATGCTCAGCCTAAAATGACTGAAACAGAAATGAGACTCGCCATTGAACATTCTAAAAATGATTTTAATGTTTCACATTCTATTTATGGTTCAATGGGAGGATATTTAACATTTCAGGAAGTCATTAATAAGCTCGATTCAATGAGGCTGGAGTACCCCGGTTTAATTTCAGCAAAATTTTCAATTGGTAATTCATTTGAAAACCGTCCCATGTGGACTGTCAGGGTTTCCAACAGTCCTGATGCTCCGACAGGCAGGCCCGAAGTATGGTTCCACTCACTGATACATGCACGTGAACCAATGAGTATGGAACAAAATATTTATTTTCTTTACTGGCTGCTGGAAAACTATAATATTGATCCATACGCTACATATATTCTAAGGTATCGTGAGCTGTATTTTACACCTGTATTTAATCCCGACGGATATGAATATAACCGCTCAACAAATCCGAACGGCGGCGGAATGTGGCGAAGGAACAGAAAACCATGTACAGGTAATATCGGGACAGATATGAACAGGAATTACGGGCCATATGCTTTCTGGAACTGGTCCGGCGGAGGTTCAAGTACATCCTGCGGAAGCGATACTTACAGGGGAACGCTTCCTTTTTCTGAACCGGAAACAAACAATGCCCAGTTGTTTGTGAATTCACGAAATTTTAAAGGTGTTTTAAGTTACCATACATACGGAAATTATTTTATCAGACCATGGGGATATTCAGGTCTGCCCTCCCCTGACGAGAATATTTTTCAGAATTTTTCAGCAGACATGGTTTTACAGAATCAGTATACAGTCGGAAGAAGCCTTCAGACTGTAGGTTATACAGTAAGAGGTACTACTGATGACTGGTATTACAACGATTCAGGTCATGCTAAAATAATTGCTATGACACCGGAAGTAGGAACATCTTCAGATGGTTTCTGGCCTCCGCAAAACAGGATACTTCCGCTGGCTCAGTCTACTGTGTGGTCCAATATTTATTTTGCACTTGCATGCGGCGGCTACACCGCCCCTGAAAGAACTTCACTTAATAAATTATCATATTCTCCCGGTGAATCAGGCAGTCTGAAAGTGAACTTTAAAAATAAAGGATTAATACCTGCTCAAAACGTCAAAATTGAGCTGAACTCTCAAAGTCCGTACATAAATATTTCAGGAGCAACATTCAGTTATAATTCAAT
>LLZO01000297.1 GCA_001567545.1 Candidatus Tepidiaquacellales bacterium OLB5 | reverse complement strand
AGTGATAATTACCGGATGTAAGCTTATAAAAATAAACTCCGCTTGATAAACTGCTTCCGTCAAAATCTATTGAGTAAGTGCCGGCATTTAGTTCTTTGCTGAGAAGTGCAGATATTTCTTTACCCTGAACATCATAAACTATCAGCTTTACAAATGCGGTTGAAGGAATATCGAATTTTATTTTAGTAACAGGATTGAAGGGATTAGGATAGTTTTGCGAAAGGTAAAACAGGTTTGGTGTTTCATTTGAAACGGGCTGAATACCTGTAAGCTCACTTAAGGGTCTTCTGTAAACCCTGGATTGCGGAGTGGTAAATATGTAATTATCCAGAATGCAAAAAGAGCGTATATTTAAACCCGTGTTTATGCCTTCATTTCTTGGTGTCCATGTTGCACCATTATCATATGATACATATATGCCGGTAGTGTATGATCCGGCAAAAATAGTATTTCCATATACAGCCAATCCCCAAATGGATTGATTACTCAAACCTATCTGGGTCCAGTTTGCACCGTTGCTGGTAGAAATATAAACACCGTTTGATCCGGCATAAATAGTATTTTCATAAACAGTCAATGAGTTAATATGCTGATTATTCAATGAGGTTTGAGTCCAGCTTGTGCCGTTATCGGTTGAAATGTATACGCCATAGGTATTGGTGCCGGCAAAAATAGTATCTCCTTTCACTGTAAGTGCACGAACTGTTTTGTCATTTAAGGAAGTTTGAAACCAGTTTAAACCATTATTCGATGAATAATAGACGCCATAGTTTGATGTACCGGCAAATGTTCTGCTGCTGTTTGCTGTCAATACATTAACTGTTCTGTCATTTAAAGCAGTGGGATTCCACTGCGCTCCGTTATTTGATGAATAAAACAATCCATAAGTAAAGTAACTTGCAAAAATATTGTTTCCGTTTACAAATAATGAGTTGCCGAGTTCGCTGCTGTATGAAAATGATGGAGTCCAGTTATTGCCTGAATTGGTTGACGAGTAAACTGTTCCGTTTACTCCAATCACAAACATGGTATTTTCATTTACCCCCAGGGACATACATGTAGTGTTTGCTAATCCGTTTGCTGCCAGCACCCATTGGCTTATACAGTTTGGAACAAATATCAAAGAACCAAAAAGGATTAAAATCAGTTTTAAAAAATTCATTTTACTGTTTTTCCTGATCATTTTCTTTAATTTTATTTTATTAACACCATTTTCTTTATTTCGGAATAATTACCGGACGTAAGCTTATAAAAATAAACTCCGCTTGATAAACTGCTTCCGTCAAAATCTATTGAGTAAGTGCCGGCATTTAGTTCTTTGCTGAGAAGTGCAGATATTTCTTTCCCCTGAATATCATAAACTATCAGCTTTACAAATGCGGTTGAAGGAATATCGAACTTTATTTTGGTAACAGGATTGAAGGGATTAGGATAATTGTTATACAGCGCAAATACTTCGGGTACTGATGGTGATATCTGCTGGTTATTATGAGGCGAAGTTCCGCCCTGCAGCAGCTGAATGATATCCAGTGCAATTCTTACCAGTTCATCTGCCTGCTGCTGTGTAATTACCTGTAAATTAAGTAAAGTGTAAAGCTGCGCACCGAAAGCATAAATCTGGTTTATGGCGGCTTCAAATCTTCCTTTGCCGCTGTGCTCGCAGGCGGCATTAAGTTTCATTATCAGAGAATTAGCCTGTCCGTGATTTAATGTATCCGAAGCTCTTAATTCATTTATCATAGTAATCATTACAAATATGTTATCACATGATTTATATGACCTTGCGGTATCGTATGCAGTATTTGAATACGGCGAATTTCCGTTTTCATTGTATGAATATACCCTGTAATAATATACATTATACGGAATTAAACCTGTATCCGGATATGCTGTTGTATTTTGGGGAACTGAATCGAAAAGAGTCCAGTCGGCATTATTGGTGCTTCTTTCTATCATAAAACCCAGTTCATTAACAGAATTATCAATCCATGAAAGGTTAATCCTGCTGCTTGAATCCGCAACCGCTTCAAGGCTTGTTGGTTCAGCGGGCTGAAATGACTGATTAGTTAAAATTGTACCGTTGGCACCGCACATGAAACCTGTAGTATTATTAATAAAAAAGATGGAATTAAGTGTTTCCGTTGTCGGGCTAGTTTCCAGCACCCAGTTAGTTCCGCCGTTTGATGTGCTTAATATAATACCGCCGGGTCCGGCAATAAAGCCGGTAGAGCTATTTGTAAAATGAAGCGTATAACCGGCGAAGGTTGGTAAAGACTGAAAGAACCATGAAGCTCCGCCATTGGTGGTTTTCCGCACGCTTGAACCATAAAAAGTTATCCAGCCGGTTAAATGGTCTGCAAAAAATATGTCAAAATTTGTAAATGTTCCTGTTGGCTGCGATACCCAGTTAAGCCCGCTGTTTGTTGTTTTAAATGTTCTGCCTGAGCTTCCGGTAACCCAGCCTGTATTGTTATCCAGAAAATGCACTGCCCTGAAGCCGCCGCCGGAATTGGTTGAAGAAGAAAATACCAGGGTCCAGCTTAGGCCAGCATCGGTTGATTTAAAAATGTTCCCGGCAACGCTGGCGCTACCAACAGCCCACCCTGTAAAGCTATCGGTAAATGTTATATCCATAATATTTGCTACCGAAAAGTTGGTTTGCCAGTTTAACCCCCC
>LLZO01000296.1 GCA_001567545.1 Candidatus Tepidiaquacellales bacterium OLB5 | reverse complement strand
TACCTGAATGCATTTGAGCCTTCATCATATGCGGAAAACAGGTAAAGCTCACTGGTAGGATTAAACAGGTTGAAATCCTGTGATAATGAAATATTTGCTGAGATAAAGAAACAGAATGCAGCGATTAATAAAACCGGGTAAGCAGTAGTTTTTTTCATAGCTCTGTGATTTTTAAGAAATGTGTATATAAATATAGCTATAAAATATAAGAGGAAAAGTGAAGAAAAATTTTTATAAAATGTGAAAAAACAAAAAACCTGCCGGTCTTTAAGACCCGGCAGGTTTTATTTTAATTTAAAAATTAAAATAGTCAGCATATTACTATTTTATCACCCTATAGGGATTCTAAAACAGCTCCGCTATTTTATCAATGTCATTTTCTTAACTTCAGAAAACTCACCTGCTGAGAGTTTATAGAAATAAATGCCGCTTGGGATATTTGCAGCATTAAAATCATAAACATAATTTCCTGCAGTCATATTCATATTATTAATAAGCGAAGCAACTTCTCTTCCTAACAGGTCATAAACCTTGAGAGTTACGAAAGATGCTTTTGGTAGACCGAACTTAATATTTGTAAGCGGGTTAAACGGGTTTGGATAATTCTGCTGCAGTGAATAAATCTGCGGAACTTCCGAGCCAATTGGTGTAATACCCACAAAGTTTCCTACACGTATCTGATATGATCTTGTATGAACCCTTGGTCCGGCAGATTCTGTTCCCGTAACTGTTACAGTATATAATCCAATTGGTACGTTTGCAGTTGAAGTAGTATTAATTAAAACTGAATCACTTACTCCTGTAAATGTCCTTACATTTGATGGTGAAAATCCGGGAGTTAATGTACCCGCGCCGGTGATGGAGATACACTTGTTGTATATGTTACAGTTCCTGCATACGGACCCATAACCGGATTTCTCATTCTAACCACAGAAGTTGAACCCGGGTTAATTGAATCAATTGTTTTGCTGAATGATATTCCGTAATCAGGCAGGTAAGCTGTAAAATCCTGCAGTGTATTGTTCTGTCCCGTATAGAACGGCATTGTAATTGTTCTGCCTGCAATACCCTGGTAATCGCCCAGGTAATAGTGGTTGGCAGCCTGGAATATTTTAACAGCTGCCGGATTGAAGTTCTGGTTGGAAATTTTAAAGTTCTGGAATGTTAAGCCGCCATCTGTTGAAACAGCGCCGTATGTTTCTGTCATCAGGTTGCCCGGGTCATCGTTACGGGAATCCCACCACATAGCCCAAACCCTGCCCTGCAGGTCAACGGAAACGTCGCACATCCACTGGTCTGTAAATGTAGCATCATCATTCACTCTTACCGGACTTCCTGAGCTCCATGTTACGCCGCCATCAGTTGAACGTGTGCAGAAAATATCTGCACCATCGGGTCCCGGGGGATTTGTTGCATATACATTATAAATATATCCTCTTCTTGAAGTTGCTGACATATCAACAGCAATATGCGGCATTCCATTAACCCTGATATCAGTTTTTAATACATATCTTCCTGAACCGTTAATTGTTCCGGGGGTTGAGTGAAATGATGCCTGAACCTGTGCATTAAAAGTAGCGCCGCCATCTGTAGATACCCTGACAACTGTGCCGCCATTATACCATGCAAGGTATACCCTGCCTCCTGGTCCAACTGCAATATCCGGACCCGGGTTAGGAGTTCCGGTTCCCATATTTCCTACAAAGCTCCACGAAGCGCCGTTATTAGTTGAACGGTGAAAATCAACACTTGCGCCTGTTGCAAAATTTACATAAGCCATATAAACGTGGTTTTGGTATGGTCCTGCTGTCTGATCTGCAGCGATCCACTCTTTATCAGCATTCGCATTGCTTACAATGTTACCCAGATTGGTCCATGAAACACCTTTATTAGTTGATTTTAAAAGTCTTATCCCGCTGGAAAGAACTGCAAGATAGAAATTCCCCAAACTATCAGCGCAAAACACAGGGTCACCCTGGTTGCTTGAAATTGATGTATTGCTCCAGGTTACACCCCCGTTTGTAGTATAATAAACCCATGGAGTTCCTGAAAATCCGGTAACACGGTTATCACTTGCAACAAAGTTTAACGGGTCGCGCGGGTTAACTGCTATATCAGTTTCGGCGAAACCGTTATTTGTTGAAACCTGGTAGTTATCAAATGCGCCTACAGAAATTACAGCATCAACGCCATAAGGCTCAGGGGCATAGCCTAAAGGCATAATAAAATTAAATCGGTATTTTTCATTTGTAGTCTGTTGATTAGGATCTGTTTGTGAAAGGGAGCTGATACAAAATGAAAATAACAGCAGAAGAAATAATACGGAATTTTTTTTCATTCGTGATTAAATGGTTAAATTTACAAAATAATCTCGTATAATATCAGAAATTGTTGCTAAAATCAATCATTAAATATTTATATTCAGTAACTTAAAGTTAGTATGGTCTTGAATATATACTGCAATTTGAAATTTTAATTAAATAAAAAAGGTTTTAATTTGAGAATAATCATTGAAAATTCTAATTTAAAAGCTTAATTTAAGCTTATGAAATACCCAATAATCCTCAAAATTTCAGTTTTTTCCATACTTTTAGCATTAGCTTCATGCTCATCATTTAATTATAAAACATATGATGAAAATCAGAACAAAGATATTGCAGACCCGGAGCCAAATTATGAACTAACCCTTAAGGATGATTTCCAGGATTTTACCAACTTTATGTTCATTGGAAACAGGATAAAGAATTTCAGCACTTATTTTAATACTTACTTTAATGCTGTTGAAAATTTTGACGATGCATATGAAGATTATGCCACAAGAGTTTTAGCAAACTATAACGAAAAACAGGATTCTATTTTTGCAAAACCGCAGCTTTCCCAGGAATCGATCGATAAATTCAATGTAGCAATAGAAAAAGCATCGAAGGTAATTCAATATCATAAAAGCAGCCAGTTTATGGATAGGTCTGTTCTGCTGATAGGAAAATCATATTTTTTCCTTGGTGATTATCTTAAAGCTGAAAGGAAATTCAGCGAATTTATTTCTAAGCTTCAGGCAAGCAAATATATTGATGAAGCGCTGTTATATCATGCTAAAACACAGTTAAGGCTTGAAAACGAAAAACCTGCAATCGAAAGGTTTAATACACTTATTAAAAATTCAAAGGATAAAACCGTAATTTCTGAAAGTTACCAGTCGCTTGCCGAATATTACCTGAATAAAAAAGATTATGAAAATTCAATAAAGAATTTTAAGAAAGCAATAGAATTCTCGGGTGACAGCGAGTTTAAAGCCCAGATGCAGTTCCTTGTTGCAAGCGTTACTTCAAGATCAAGTACAAAACAGGCTGCTAAAGAGTTCGATAAAGTACTTGATTATAATGCATCATATGACCTTGAGTATCTGGCAAGATATAATACAGCTAAAAATCTGGTATTAAGCGAAAATTTCAGCAAAGCAGATGATATAATTGAAGACCTTGAAGTTAAGTATAAAGATATATCGCAATATCTTGCCCAGGTTAATTACTTAAGAGGCTTATACTATGAAACAAAAAAGGAAAATAAACAATATATAAACCAGTATTATAGTGTGATAAAGGATTTTCCCAACACTGTTTCATCTTCTGACGCCAGTTACAAAATAGGCAGGAATTACGAAGATAAAAATGATTACTTTAATGCTTTTATGTATTACAGGTTTTCTACTGAGCAAAGCAATGCCGGGACATATTTTAAAGATGCTCAAAGTAAATCTAATACTTTTAAAAGATATTTTGAGCTGAGAACAATCATTACAGGTAATCCAATTAATACTGATTATAATGAAGAGTTCAGAAAAAAAACCACAAAAGATTTTGAAAATTTGAAGAACGATGATCCTAATAAAGGACTTGATAACGGTAAAAACGGCGGCGAGATGGGATTTGAGTTAATTTTTGCTGACAGTATAAATGTTTCAGGAGATTCAACTTTTATGTTTGTTGATTCAACTGATATTAAACAAAAACAGGTGGCAAATGCAAAATACGAGCTGGCAGAGCTTTTTCTTTATGATCTAAACAGGGCTGACTCGAGTGAAATATATTTAAAACAAGCGCTTGATGAATCTCTTGATTATGATTTCAGTGCAAAAGTATTATTTGCACTTGCTGCTCTATACAGAAAACAGGAAATAAATGCAAAAAGCGATGAGATTCTTAACATGATTATAAGGGATTATCCTTCCTCACCTGTTGCAAATTCCAGCAGACAGCTGTTAAATCTTACGGTAGTTGATGAATATAAAGGTGATGCCAGCGATTCTTTATACGAAGCTGCTGAATCGTTCTTTATTGCCGGAGATTATAACAGTGCATTAGAAAATTTCAGACTGCTGACAAATATATATTCTTCTTCAGTTCACCTGGATAAAGCATATTACGGCTCCGGGTGGATTTATGAAAATGTACTATATAATAATGACAGTGCATTTTTATATTATTCAAAGCTTGTTAATGATTTGCCCGGCTCTGAAGCTGCTGCAATGGTTGTGCAGAAAGTTGATGAATATAATGCATTTCACCAGACAAATGTTGAAGATACAACCAGCGTAGAACTGAATGAAAATATTCCTGAGGATCCTCAAATAAAGGAAAGCGGCAATAATGAGCAGGGTAATATAGAAACAAAAAGTAATGATGGAAATTTGGATCCGGATCAGCTTCAAAAAGAATTTGAAAAGAATAATGAACAAAACAGCGATGGTGAAAATAATTCAGGTACTGAAGAAATTATGAAGGAGAAAGAAGAGACACCGGAAGAAAAGCCGCCTGGAAAATAAAAACAAATGGAAAACTGTTTATTCTGTAAAATAGCAAAAAAAGAAATCCAGGCTGCAGTGATTTATGAAAATGACTACGTGCTGGCTTTTAACGATATTAGTCCGCAAGCACCGGTTCATATTTTAATAATTCCAAAAATACATATAAGTACACCGGCAGATATAAATCCGGAAAACAGCAGCGAAGCAGGCAGGTTGGTAGAAACTGCGGCAGCAATTGCAAAAGATATGGGGCTTGAGGGGTACAGGCTTGTTATGAACTGCAATGAAATAGCAGGACAAAGCGTTTTTCATTTACACTGCCATATGCTAGCCGGAAGAGAAATGAAGTGGCCTCCGGGCTGAATATATAAAATTTAATAATTCTCCTGTGAAAAAATTTTTACGGTATATAATAATAACTATTTTATTCATTTCAGAAGCACAGCCTTTACTCACTCAGCAATACAGCATTCAGCAGTATTTAAGTATTAAAGGAGCCGGTTCACCAAAATATTCATTTGATGACAACAGGATTTATTTTACAATGAACCTGACCGGCACTACACAGGTTTATTATGTCAATAAGCCGGGGGATACTCCTGTACAGTTTTCAAATTTGGAAGAAAGGATTTCCGGCTATCAGCCTAATCCAAAATTACCGACAGTACTTCTGGAAAGCGATGTTGGCGGCTCTGAATATGACCAGTTCTTTTTAACAGATGAATCAGGTAAGGATGTAAAAATTATTACAGGCAATGAGCCAAAGGTTGTTTACGGTTTCGGCAGATGGTCACCTGACGGTACATTTTATACTTATTTTAGCAATAAACGTTCTGCTTTTTTTTATGATATTTATACTTATAATGTTTCCGCTCAAAAAAGTGAGTTAATCTACAGCAGTGACCACAGCAATTATCCCTCGGCAATTTCAACCAAAGGGATATCTATTGTTATTTCCAGGTCATACTCAACCTATGATAATGACCTTTATCTGCTAAACAGGGATTCAAATACTCTTAAACTTATAAGTACTCATGATAATTTTAATGAACCGGCGCAGTTCTTTGCCTCATCATTCGATAAAAATGATGAAAATATATATTTAATTACCAATGATAAAAGCGATCTGTTCAGGATTGGAATTTATAATATAAAAAATGATACAATTATATTTCCGGAATACGGTTTTTTAAATCCTTATAAGAACTGTGAGGTTCAGAGAGTTACTTTTTCACCAGATAGAAAAGTTATGATGATACAGGTAAATGATAACGGATATGACAGGATATTTATGTATGACCACGAAAATAAATCAGAAATAAAAATACCGGAAAAACTGAAAACCTTAAGCATTACGGCAATTAGTTTTGCAAATAATATAAGTAAAGTAATTGTTGGAGTTAATTCTGCTGTAAATCCAAGCGTACTTTATGAATGGAACTACAAAACAGGAACAGTAGAACAGGTTACTAAACCTGAGCTTGCAGGAATAGACCCGTCTAGCTTTGTTGAACCTGAACTTGTAAGTTACACTTCTTACGACGGGCTTGAAATACCTGCGTTTTTGTATAAGCCCAAATATTCTGCAGTAAAAAAACTGCCATGTTTAATAATGATCCATGGCGGACCGGAAGGACAGGCTACTTATGGATTTGCGCCTATATTCCAGTATTTCCTGAGTGCAGGTTATATGGTAATTGAACCAAACGTAAGAGGAAGTACCGGATACGGAAAAAAATATGCTGCGATGGATAATGTAAGAAACAGGGAAAACTCTGTGAAAGATGTAGCAGCACTTGTTGAATACATAAAAAACAGGGGAGACGCTGATATCAATAATATTGCTGTTTACGGAGGTAGTTATGGGGGCTATATGGTACTTGCGTGTTTAACATTATATCCGGATTTGTTTAAAGCCGGGGTAGATATAGTCGGGATTTCGAATTTTGTTACATTTTTGAAAAATACCGGAGATTACAGAAAAAATAACAGGCAAAGTGAATACGGTTCTCTGGATAGTGACAGGGAATTTCTGGAAAGTATTTCTCCGTTAAACAGGGTAAGCAGTATTAAAGCTCCGCTTATGATAATACACGGACGAAATGATCCAAGAGTGCCGGTAAGCGAAGCTGAACAAATGTATAAAGCTATTATTAAACAGGGCGGAACAGCTGAACTGCATATCTATGAAGATGAAGGACACGGAATTTCGAAACAAAAAAACAGGTTCGATGTATATCCCAAAATAATAAATTTTCTGAATAAATATCTGAAAGGTGTTAATTAAAAATGACTAAACAGGTAAAAGTTATAATTGGTATTATTGTTGTAATATTTTTATCATGGGTATTATGGAGTGTTTATAATACTTCCAAAGAGGGGACAGAATCATTCGGGAATTTTGATATAAACAGTACTGCAAATAAAAATATACGTGTAGAACTGTTAAAAGAAAAAGGAATAACTCCTGCTGCAGGAGGCGGGGCATCTTTTTATGTTAAAGACAGAGCCGGTATAATCAAAAAAGTTACAATTGAAAAAGAACTGCCGCAGGGATTTGAAAATGCTAAAACCCTGAATCTTTTAGGACACTTGCACGGTGATTATTTTCACGCAGCTGAAATTGTTATTGAACAATATTAGTTATTAAAAAAGAGGTTTTAAGCTCCTTTTTTAAAAAATTGAATTATTTTTTTACTTCGTCAGCATCATTTTCTTTGTTTCTGAAAATCCCTCAGCAGTAAGCTTATAGAAATACACTCCGCTTGAAAGAGATGCAGCATCAAACTGCACAGTGTATGTTCCGGGATTCTGTTCTTTATTAATTATTGTTTCAATTTTTCTGCCAAGAATGTCATATATAGATATTTCAATGAATCCTTTAGATTTTAAGGAATATTTAAAAATTGTCGAAGGATTAAATGGATTGGGGTAATTTTGCTGCAATGCATATTCTTTTGGTACTTCATTATTATAGTTTATTATCCCAATAGGAATCCCCAGCTCCCAAATACCTCTTCCGTGAGTTGCAGCTCTAACCATGTTTGAGGCTGAATGATAATCAATATTAATTACTGCACAATTTGGAAGGCTATCAGCAAGTTCTATCCAGTCTTCTCCGTAGTTTTCTGTGTAAAATACTCCAATATCCATAGCTGCATAATAAATGCTGGTAGGCATTCCAGGATAATAGATTAGCGCATCATTAACAGGTGAATCGGGTAAGTTACCGCTTATATTGATCCATGTAGAACCCCCATTAGTAGTTTTATAAATTTTTCCTGTGCCAAATCCGGAATAGGTTAAAAGTACTGTATTGGCGGAATCCGGGTGAACATGTATACTGGAAATATACCTGTTTTGTAAACCGGATGTTACACTTATAAATGTACTGCCGCCATCTATGGATTTTAAAATTGGTACACCGGTTGAAACATATAAAACATTTGGATTGCTTCTGCATATATCCATTGCTAAAATTGCGCCGCTTGTACCGGATGAAATTGGAAACCAGTTAGAACCATTGTTTGTGGTTTTAAAAACCTTTTCTCTAGCAGTATAAAAAATTCCTGCAGTAACAGGGTGAGAAATAATAGGTGCAATCCAGGCACTGTTGCCAAATAAACCGTTCATTGCTGCTTCCCATGAACTTCCTCCGTCTGTTGAACGGAAGATCCCGTTATATTGTTTTTCAATAAGAATTGTATTAGAATTTTGAGAATGAAAACATACTTCACCCCCGTCCCCGCTTAATACAGCATTCCATGTATGGCTGCCGGTAGTTCTTTGTGTACCATTATCCTGTGTTCCTCCAATAATATGGCTTAAATTTGAAGGGTCTGCAGAAATACGGTAAAACTGTGTAATTGAAAGATTATTATTCAAATTTATCCAGTTTGTTCCCTGATTTGTGGATTTCCAGATTCCTCCATCATTAACCGCCAGCAATTCATTAGGATTAACAGGATTAAAATCCATATTATGCTGATCCATATGGACTGAACCGCCATTATAGCTGTTGGTAATATTATGAAAACTGGAGCCTCCGTTAGTAGTTCTCCAGATATCTATAACTCCCACATATGCAATGTTCGGGTCAAACGGATTAACGTGCATATAAAAATTATACCATGCCTGATCAGGGTTAAAATCATGTCCAACTGATACCTGTGTATAATTTAACCCGGAATCTATTGATTTATAAATTTTTATTAGACTTCCGGTATAAACAGAAATATATAAAACCGAAGGATTACTTTTGCATATTGCAATATGGTTTCTTATTCCCATAACAGGACCGTTAGCCGGAGAAAAAGTTACACCGCGGTCAGTAGATCTCCTGTATCCCGATCCGCTGCCTACTATATATCCTGTGTTCCCTGATGGCTCAAAAACAATATCATCAGTTCTCCCTGTAACATGTAAAGACCAGGTTACACCGGCATTGGTGGACCAGTATAAGCCGGCTGTTCCCAAAGCAGCAAAAACCAAATTCTGGGGATTACCCGGTTTTGCAATAATTCTGGAGGTATAAGTTAGATTTGGTAACCCGGAGGTATAATTTATCCAGAAGCTTCCATTGTCAGTTGACTTTAAAACCCCCCTGCCGTAATATGAAACACCGGAATAAGTAGCTTCCCCGGTTCCATAGTAAATTACTGAAGGATTAACAGGGTCAAAACAAATTGAACCTGTTGATAAAGAAATTTCCCGGTCTGTAATTGGGAAGAAATTCAGTCCTCCGTCCACAGACCGCCATATTCCGCCAAAAGCGCTTCCAATATAAATATTATTCGGGTTTACCGGATCGTATTTAACAGAAGTTATCCTGCCTGAAACATTATTAAATCCAAAAAAAATGCCGGGTGTAGGACCGATATTGTACCAGGTAGTTGATGGATCTGCCCTGAAGCCATATTGGTTTTGCATTTTTATTTTTTGTTCATATGCTTTTTTATAGGCATCAACGGGGATTTGATCATAAGGATACATTCTTTGTTCATAAAACCACCGCTCTCTGTTAAAAGAATTTTTTGATTTGGTTTTAAGGTCTGCTTTGTCATATAAATTTTTCTTTATTGTAAAATCCTGAGCAAACAGCTGTAATGATATTAAAAGAAGGGCTGTAAGATATATTATAAATTTCTTTTTCATAACATTTTGGAATATAATTTAATACAATTTAATATAATGACAAAAATAAATATTAATATATCATAATTAAAAATTATTAATTTAACCTGGGGGTAATAAAAAAGGCTGTCAAATATATTGACAGCCTTTTTTTAAATATAATTTATTTATTTAGTCATCATCATTTTCTTAGTTTCAGAATATCCATCAGCAGTAAGCTTGTAGAAATACACACCGCTTGAAAGCGATGAACCATCGAACTGAACAGTGTATGTACCGGGATTCTGCTGCTGGCTTACTATTGATTTTAGCTCTCTGCCCAGTATATCATAAACTGCCAGCTTTACAAAACCTGTTTTGACAATGTCATATTTAATTAGTGTTACAGGATTAAACGGGTTAGGGTAATTTTGGCCTAATGAATACTTTGAAGGCAAATGGTTATTATAATTAATAATTCCTATTGGATTAGTTAATTCCCAAACGCCTCTTCCGTGTGTGCCAATTCTTAATTTATTTGTTCCATGGTGGTAGTCTAAGTGCATAGCAACTGTATTAGGCAATCCTTCGGCCATTTCCTGCCATGATGATCCATAATTTGTGCTTACAAACACACCTATATCCATAGCGCAGAATAATATACTAGTTGAGGTGCCGGGGTAGTAAATCAATGCATCATTAACAGGCGAATCAGGTAAATTACCGCTGATATTTTCCCACGTAACTGAACCGTTTGTTGTTTTGTAAACTTTTCCTGCGCCAAAACCGGAATAAGTTATCACCGCAACATCTGATGAATCCGGATGAATATTTACGCTTGTTATAATTCTGCCGGGTAAACCGGTATTTACATTAGTAAAGTTTATGCCTTCATTTGTTGATTTGTATATTTGTATGCCTGATGTTGCATACATAACGGAAGGGTTACTTTTACTAATTGCCATCTCACGGATAGTTCCGTTTGTTCCTGAAGAAATGGGTACCCAGCCTGCACCCCAGCTATCAGATTTAAATACCTGCTGCCTTGCAGTAAAAAATACCCCTGCTGCAGTTGGATGTGATATTATTGGTCCAACCCATGCGCCTGTTCCGGTTAAACCGCTTGTTGCAGATTGCCATCCGTTTCCGCCGTTTTGTGAACGCTGAATACCATTATTTTGGGTCTCTCCTAAAATGAATAACTGGTTAACAGAATGGAAACAAACTTCACCGCCATCTCCTCCAAAAGCTGCTGCCCAGTTTGTTGTTCCAAGGGTGCGCTGTGTACCGTTATCCTGAGTACCTCCTAAGATATGGTTTGCATTAGATGGGTCGGCAGCAATTCTGTAAAATTGCGTTAATGATAAACCTTCATTAAGATTTATCCATGTTGTTCCGCGGTCAGTTGATTTCCAGATACCGCCATCATTAACAGATATCAGTTCATTTGAGTTAACCGGGTGGAAATCCATATTATGCTGGTCAACATGTACAACGCCTCCTGCGTACCCGTTTGTTATATTTTCAAAACTGGTT
Source organism: Candidatus Tepidiaquacellales bacterium OLB5 (assembly GCA_001567545.1). GTDB lineage: Bacteria > Bacteroidota > Ignavibacteria > Tepidaquicellales > OLB5 > OLB5. The sequence goes on along the minus strand of LLZO01000296.1, from coordinate 3,748 downwards.
CCGCCGTTGGTTGTACGCCATATATCAATTGAGCCTACATATGCATAATCAGGATCAAACGGGTTTACATGCATATAAAAATCATACCAAGCCTGGCTTCCGCTGAAATTTGTTCCAACTGCGATTGGGCTGAAAGTAACTCCCGCATCAGTTGATTTGTAAGTATTTATAGTTGAACCCTGGTGAGTTGCGCAATAAAGTATGTTCGGGAAATTTTTACAGATTGCTATATGATTTCGAGTTCTCATTGTGATAGTATTGTTCAGCACAAATGTAACTCCGCCATCAGTTGATATTCTGTAACCGGCGCTTGAACCAACCGCATAGGCATTATTGCCGTTTGGTGAAAAAACAATATCATCACATCTTCCTGAAAGTAACTGAACCCAGTTCATTCCTGCATCGGTTGAGCGGTATAATCCGCCAGTCCCCATTGCTGCCAGTAACTGGTCAGGGAAACCAGGGCGGATTACAATTCTTGAACAATAGGTCAGGTTTGGAAGTCCGGATGTATAATTGACCCATGTTGCTCCTCCATCGGTAGATTTTAAAATTCCCCTGCCATAATAAGATGCCGCGCTGTATGTAGCTTCACCGGTTCCGTAATACACAATTTGAGGATTTACGGGGTTTATTGCTATTGAACCTGTTGACATAGATACTTCATTATCAGAGATTGGCAGAAAATTACCGCCGCCGTTGGTTGATTTCCATACACCTCCAAATGCTGCCCCTATATAAATTATATTCGGATTTACAGGGTCATATTTAACAGTAGTTACCCTGCCTGAAATATTTGAATATGAAAAATAGTATCCGGGGGTTGGACCAATGTTTACCCAGGGAGCAGAATTTTGAAAAGCAAAACCTGTGGTTTTGCGCATTTCATTTCTTTGTTTAACTGCATTTTCATATGCATCATGCGGAATAAAATTATTAGGGAACATTCTTTGTTCATAAAACCACCTTTCGCGGTTAAATGACTTGCGTGATTTTGTTATATCATCAGCCTTATCATATGGATTATCAGGTATGTTCAGGTCCTGGGAAAGGCTTTCAAGATTATAAAATGAGAGCAGAACAGTTATAACTGTCAATAAATATTTCATTAGTTAACGGATTAATTGAGAATTGATTATGTAAATTTAATGCAACATTTTAAATAATGCTATGAATAATTAAATGAAATGGGATACTAAAAAGCAGGGAATGTAAAGCCCTGCTTTTTAGAAAATTTCGTATAAATTAAAAATTTACTTCAGACCCTGAAGTGTAATTTTTTCAACTTTATTATTTACAGGCTTTTGAGCCATTAAATAATCATATATTGCGTTAAGGTCATCATCTGTTGAAGTTTTGGCTATAAAATTCCAAGCCATAACTGTGTTAAATCCTCTTGTTTTCGGATCAAGTGTCTTTTCATCGAGGCATGATTTAAATTTTGCAATGAACAACTCCCTCGTCAAATTTCCGATACCGGTTTCTTTATCCGGTGTGATATTTGATGATCTTAATATTGTACCGTCCGGTAATGGAAACTCCATTCCCCCGGCAAATTCCATTCCGGGTAAAATTTCGCCTTTTTCACTGGGTGAGTGGCAGAATTTACAGCCTAAACCAAGGTATTCACCCTGTTTAATTTTATCAAGCCCGTCCGGCCTTTTGCCGAATTCAGTTACATCTGCCGGAATTGTTCTGAAGATAAGATTAACCGGGAATTTCAGGTTTTTTTCCGGTACGCTGTGTTTAACCGGCGGAAGAGTTCTTATATAGGCTATTATAGAATAAAGGTCTTCTTTATCCATTTTGCTGAACAATGCATATGGCATCATCGGAGCAAGGAACTTGCCGTCTTTATCAACACCGGATGTAATTGCCCTGAAAATTTCGCCGTCTGTCCAGTTTCCAAGTCCGGTTTCTTTATCACTGGTGATATTTGATGCCGGAACAAATCCTGCTCCTTCTCCATAGTCATCGCCCCCTTTACCTTCAGTACCCGGTACTACGGGCATACTGAATTTTGAAACATCACGGGTGCTGTGGCAATCAATACAAAAAGCAAAGCTGTTTGCAAGATACTTGCCTCGCTCAATTCTTTCAGGTGTTGGTTCAATCTTTAATTCCGGAGCAGCGCTTACTTTAGGAAATGCTGCCTGCAGGTAAATAAATCCGCCTGCTGCAAATAAAACCACAATTATGAGCAATACGCCCAGAATTTTAAATAGTTTTTTCATTGTATACCTCCTTTAGATATGATATAAAATTATGATAAATATAATTTTAAATCAATGGTTAAATGAGATAATAATCATGAAAAAATATGATAAAAAACTTTTTCGTATTATTTCAGGATAATTTTTAAACGGTTAAGGAGTTCATACTCACGGCGGGTTATGTTAAATTGTTTTATGATATGTTCTCTTGAATTTAAACCATAGTTAATGTTAAGTGAAAATGCTTTTATTATTGCTTCGATAACATGCTCAGGTTTTCTTTCATTAATTATAATTCCGAAGTCACCTATGATTTTGGGTATACCGTTTACATTGGAACCAACGGGAATACATTCACATAACATCGCTTCGCATATAGAGCTGGGCATTCCTTCGAACATGGAAAACTGTGCATAAACTTTGGCTTTAGAATATTCTTCAATTAATTTTTTATATGGAACGATTCCCAACAAAGTAACATTTTCGCTTTTTATTTTTTTTATCTTTTCCAGATATTCATCGTTTAAACCAATGAGTACAAATTTTATATCCGGCATTTCTTTGGCTGCGCTTATCAGCAGGTCAAATCCTTTTCTCCGGAATTCATCACTGTTTACTATCAGCCCGGCGCTTAGAACAGAATTTTCTTTTAATATATTTTCAGGTTTAATGAAGATTTCATGATCATAACCCAGGTATAGAGTATTAAAATCTGTTTTTAATCCCGGAATAAAATTTTTAATTCCGTCTTTCAGCGGGGGTTTACCCGGAGTATCTGAATATATATATGTATTGGTATTTTCTATTAATGTTTCATCTACGGGATAAATTGCAGTGCAGTTTTTTAAACTGTATTTTACACAATTAGCGCGTACTGATCTAGAAAAAGTATCATAGGTGTAAACACCCATATTAATTTCAGGTATATAAGTTGCTTCATAGCCGCCAGCGCAGATAATACATTTTTTGCCGGCAAGTTTTGAAAAGAATACCGGCAGAATAGATAAATAATCTGCAAACCATATATATACCAGGTCATATTTCCATATATTAAACAATAAATATAATCCCTGGAAAAGCAATGAAAATATTATTAAAAAATTCTTCCTGTTATTAAAATTTAAAAGTTTTACTTCATATTCTTTTTTAAGGATTTCGATATCATTAGTAATGAATTTGGGATTTTGATAAAGGTTCTTGATGAATAATATTTTCTTTTTACCAGGCATTCAGATTATTTCTTTTTTGCAATAAACAAAAATATTGCAGAGTCGCGTTTTTTTAACTCTTGCGGGAGTTACAGCATCTTCAATCATCATTTTCAGCTGGTAAACAAGTGATACCGGCGCAAGTAACACTCTGCCTATAGTTCCGACCATATTGGCAAACGAATCAAAAAAACTTAATCTTAACTGAGAAGTAACTGCCAGCTGCCCAAGAATTGGTTTATATTCAATAACCTCAAATCCGGTACGCTCCAGCAGGTACTGCAGACCCATACAGGTCCACCTGTTATAATCATACGGAGAGGCATG
>LLZO01000295.1 GCA_001567545.1 Candidatus Tepidiaquacellales bacterium OLB5 | reverse complement strand
TTTTGTGTGAGAGAAGGTATGGTGTTGTGGGTGATTCCAAGGACCTAGAAACACCAACAACGGGGTAGAACCTGAATGAAAGGCTTACTAATCTCATGTTCACTAATTTTGTGTAAGTAATTGCGTATGAAACCGTCTGTAACTTTTCGAAGAGCAAATGAAAACGATACCGGAGAATTACTGGTGATGATGAGCAGGCTGTGCCAAATGTACGGCTCTGTTTTTAACGAACAGCTGAGCAAAACCAACCTTCACAAAATTATTAACGATGAATCACTTGGCAGAGTATGGGTTATTTTCTGTGATGGAGTAACTGCCGGATATGCCGTTATTGCCTTCGGATTTAGCTTTGAATACGGCGGAAGGGATGCATTCATTGATGAGCTATATCTTAAAGGTGAATTCCGCGGAAAAGGTATCGGGAAAGAGGTAATGAAGTTTCTTGAATCAGAAGCTGTAAAGCTTGGAGTTAACACATTACATCTTGAGGTAGATATTGACAATGATGCAGGCGAAGCATTGTATTTAAAAAGCGGGTTCAGCAGCAAAGGCAGAAAGCTTCTTTCTAAAAAGATCATTAAATAAAAAGAAAAATGAATCTGGATAAACAAATTATAAAAGAAAAGATAACAGAAATTAACCAAACGATGGCTGCAGCTGTATTTTCAATTGGCGGTCATTTTGTGCAGGCTGCCGCGCAGGGTTCGGGCGTGATCTACGCTGAAGCTGTATCTCATCATTACCATTCAGGGCTGGGTATAGGGCTGGAAGCAGGATTTGCCGCAATGGGTTACAACCTGGAAGAGGGCGGCAATTACAGCCGTGTGTATTCAATTGATACCGAAGGCGGAATTGATAAAATTGCAGATGATTTTGAGTATATTTTCAAAAATTTATACAATGCCGACCCGAACCTGCCTTTTGAAGTGGAAGATGTAGAGTAAACTTTACCTGCTGTAAATACGTTTTTCCTCCGGTTTATAATAAATCTGTCAAAATTATTTTCACTTACCCTCTTAAAATATCTTAGTATATTGCCTTATGAAACCAACCCCAAAACAAAAATCTATGAAATCATCTCTATTTGTTTTTCTGCTGCTGTTTGCAGTTAATGTTTCTTTTGCTGACCAGCTTGCGTGGATAACGGAAGAACAGGCCGAAAAAACAGTTCAGTATTTAAAGGATAACAAAATAAAAAAATGTTATCCTGTGGTGCGCCTGCTGTGATAACGATGAAAAGATGAAGATAAAAGTTACCCGTGTAAGCTATAAACCTGTTGAGGGTCAGCCTTATTATGAAGTATGGATAGAAGGAAAGGATAAGGACGGCAAAAAGCTGAAACAGCCGGTTGACCTGGCTTATGTTCATATTAAAAAAGAGGGCAAGTGGAACTGCCTGGGCAGGATAATGGATTTTGAATGTGACCCGTGTACCAAGCCGTTTACTTTTTAGAGTAATGTGTATTTAATTCCCCCTTTGAAGGGGGACTATATCTATAATATTGGATTATTTAAATTATTAAATATATCCCGCAGGAAGTTAAATTCCGATGGGGATGTATTTAAATACTCCTGAATTTTGACAGCGAAAATTTTTAAAATGCCGGATGTGCTTGAGGGAAAAAGGGTTAAGATGATTCCCTTAAAAATTGAACATGCTGACGAACTGTGGGAAACGGCGAAGGATGAAAGTATATGGACTTATTATACATTCCGCAGAATTGAAAATATAAATAAGTTTAAGGAATTTTTACAGTCATCGCTTGTTGAAGCTGAGTCGGGAAAAGGATTTACATTCACTATTATAGATAAATCCACCGGCAAAATGAAAGGCGGAACAAGCTTTCTTGATATTCAGCCGGCATCCCGCTCGCTAGAAATCGGCAGAACGTGGATAGCAAAAGAGCTGCAGGGAACGGGATTCAATGCCGGGTGCAAATATCTTCTGCTGAAGTACTGCTTTGAGGAGCTTAATCTGATAAGAGTATTTTTTAAAACTGACAGCAATAATATCCGCTCGCAGAAAGCGATGGAAAAGATCGGCGCAAAGTCCGAAGGGATTCTGCGCAACCACATGATACGGGAAGACGGCACTTTCCGCCACTCCGCTTTTTACAGTATTATTGAAAGCGAGTGGGAAGGTGTAAAGGAAAAACTGAGTAATATTATGTAGGCTACACGGCTTTCCTGACGCCGAAAAACAGGCTGGCAAGCCCGCATGCTGCATAAATTTAATATATATGAACTATAAAGCCAGAATAATCATCGGAATCGTTATCGCATTAATTGCGGTAATTTCATATTTTATGAAGACGGATGAAAATCCGGTTACCGGAGAAAAGCAAAAGGTAAGCCTTACGGTTGATGAAGAAATTAAGCTTGGGCTGCAGAGCGCGCCGGAAATGATAGCTGAGTTCGGCGGTGAGTACCGCGACAGCAAGCTTCAGGCATATGTTGACCGTGTGGGCAATAAGATTGTTCAGTCAACCGAAGCCGGAAGTTCGCCGTATAAATTTGAGTTCCACCTGCTGGCAGATGCGAAAACTGTAAATGCATTTGCCCTGCCTGGCGGGCAAATTTTTATAACATATGCCCTGTTAAGCAGGCTTAAAAACGAAGACCAGCTTGCCGGCGTGCTTGGGCACGAAATAGGCCACGTGGTAAACCGCCACAGTGCAGAGCATATTGCCAAACAGGAATTAACCCAGGGACTTATACAGGCAACTGATATTGCTACAGGCGATCCTTCGGTGATATCAAGGTTTGTGGGCAGCATGATAAATATGAAATACGGCAGGGAAGACGAGCTGGAGTCAGATGAATACGGCGTGAAATATATGTCACAGGCGGGATATGACCCGGCTGCTATGATAGATGTGATGATAATTCTGAAGGAAGCTTCCGGCGGCGGAAACCAGCCGGAATTTATGAGCACTCATCCAAGTCCGGAGAACAGAATTGAAAAACTTAAAGAGCTTGTAAAAAAATATAAAAATAAGCCTTAAAGCGCTGAGCAGCGTTTTAAACAGAAGATGATATTCTTCAAATTAAATTATACATGTTATGAAAACCATTAATATACTTACGTTTGTTTCGGTTTTATTTTTTGTTTTTATATTCAGCGGGTGTTCGGGTTCAAAAGTAAAGACAGCAAAGGCTAAGCTTGACGGGGTTGAGTGGAAGCTGGAATCCTTAAACGGCAAATCCGTAAGCCTGAACAGCGGCAGTAAAATTACGCTTGCGTTCGATATAACCGGCAGATTCAGCGGTACTGCTGTATGCAATAAATACTTCGGTGAATACAAACAGGGCGATGAAACGCTCTCGTTTCTTGATATAGGTTCAACAAAAATGATGTGTGATGATAATGTTGATGAATCGGTTTATTTTACAATGCTTAAAAAACGCCGATACCTATACAATGTATGCCGGAAAGCTTACGCTTATTGGAAACGGCAATGTAATAGCTGTTTATAACAAGTAACTAAATCCATTTGCCGGGAATAACAAAATCAGAAAAGCCGTTAAGCTTTGAGGATTCAGCAAAGCTTGAAGGATATAAATGCAGGGCAAAGCGCGAGCTCCGCTTTGCGGGAATGTTTGTTCTGGTTATATCTATTATCCTTCCCTTTCTGCCCCCTAAATATTCAGGACAGAAAGCAATGCTTGATATTATGAGCTACTCCCAGGCCGTTGCCGGAATTGTGTCTGTGTTCGCTGTTGTTTTTCTGTGGGCTGTGTATTATATGCTGTACGGCATTTATAAAGATCTGAAAGAAAAAATAAAAATTGTTTTAACTACCGTGGTTGTTTCGGTAAATAACAACAAATACAAAGGCAGGAATTACAAAACATTTTCTGCAGCCGGGATGCCTTACCGGCTCGGAAGGGTGAATATTACCGAAAATGAAGCTGATGAATTAAAGCCGGGCGATCCGGTAGTAATTGAGTATTCTAAATACGGGAAGAAGCTGCTTGGGTGGAGATCTGTTGACCGGTTAAATGGTTGACCTGTTAAAAGGTAGACAGTTAATAACTTACAATTAACTTTTTAAATATTGAATGCCGAGGGGCATAATTTATTTACAACACACTCACCGCATAGCGGTTTTTTTGCTTTGCAAATAGTTCTTCCGTGCTGGCCGATTACATGTGAATATTTTACCTGCTGTTCATCCGGGATTATTTCCTTCAGGTCTGTTTCTATCTTTTCGGGTTTGTCGTTACAGGTCAGACCGAGCCTTTGTGATACGCGGTTCAGGTGTGTATCTGTCATAATTGCGGGCACGCCGAAACAGTTGCCCAGAACAACATTAGCCGTTTTTCTGCCCACACCTGCAAGCTTTACAAGCTCTTCCATCGTTTGCGGTACTTTTCCGTTATGCTCATTAACAAGCGAGAGGCAGCATGCAAGCACGCTTTTGGTCTTATTGCGGTAAAAGTTTATTGAGCGCAGTTCATCTTCAAGCTCAGCCTGTGATAGCTTTAGAAAATCTGACGGGGTTTTATGTTTTTTGTATAGGGGAACCATAACCATATTAACGCGTTCATCGGTGCACTGTGCTGCAAGCAGTGTTGAAATCAGCAGCTCAAACGGATTGTTATAGGTTAAGTGACAGGCTGCATCGGGATATTCGTTTGAAAGTATATCAAGAATTTTTGCAGCTCTTGAGGTTTTATTTTTAAGTGTTTCGGTCATATCGTAATTCAAATTTAATGTTTGGTTATGAATTAAAAAGTGAAATATTTCCGCTTATAATAGTTTTCCTGTCTGATCATTGGACCTGACGGGAGCGGAATTTAATTGATACAGTTTTTAATACGATGGGCTGCGCCCATCGCTGATTTATAACGCCGCTTCGCGGCTGTAGTAATGGTTTCGGAGATTGGTTTTTTTTGAATAAGTAGCTGCAACCTCTACTCATGGAAATTTGTGAAGTCAGGTATTTACCTGACTTGGAAAACGAAGTTTCCGGATATTATAAAGCAGGTGATATTATCAGACAACCCCCTCGGTCCCCCTTTTGTAAGGGGGAAGTTGAAAAGCAAATTATTTGCAGAGTCATTTTTGAAAGCTCTGAGATTTCCGGATGGGATTAAAGGAGATTTAATAGAATATATTTTGTTTTATCAGCTTATTATATTTTAAGGAATAAATAAAATTAAAATTCAAATGAACGGATATTTAACAGGAGTAACAAAGCAGTTTGAGTATTACAAAATGCTGGGTGATAAAACATTTGAGCAGCTTCCCGATGATGCATTGTTCAGGCAGTATAATGATGATTCTAACAGCATAGCAATCATAGTAAAACATCTTTCCGGCAATATGCTTTCCCGGTGGACAGATTTTTTAACCAGCGACGGCGAAAAAGAATGGCGAAACAGGGATTCGGAATTTTCAGATGATATCACAACCAGGAAAGAAATGCTTGAGGTTTGGAATAAAGGGTGGGATTGTCTTTTTTCAGCATTAAAAAATCTTACCCCCGGCGATCTGGATAAAATAATTTATATTCGTAACCAGGGTCAAACTTCTGCAGATGCAATAAACCGGCAGCTGGCACATTATTCATATCATATTGGACAGATCGTATATATAGGTAAAATGTTCGCAGGAAAGTGGGAATCATTATCAATTCCCAAAGGCAAATCCGCTGATTTTAATGCGGAAAAATTCGCAAAATCAAAACGTTTGGGCCATTATACAGATGAAAATTAGCAAATTTTATATTAAATATGATATATCAATTATTGATTTATCATATTATATT
>LLZO01000294.1 GCA_001567545.1 Candidatus Tepidiaquacellales bacterium OLB5 | reverse complement strand
TTTTTTATGCCGCTCCTATGGAGCTCTGATTTTGTCGGAAATTCCCTGTTACAAATATATCGCTCCTGCGGAGCTCTGATTTCTGTTCACTTTATATTTCGCCCTTTCAGGGCTAATTATCTACTGTGTAAATCTACGATGGGCTTTGCCCATCGCTGAGATATTTCGCCCCTTCGGGGCTTAGTCAAGGTTTCATTAAGAGACGACCCGGCGGGTCGTCTCCCTTTGCGGGAATTTTACTCATAACTAATATTTAGGGATAATTGAAAACAAACCCCCGTCTTTAAAACACGGGTATTATTACTTTAGGATAAATTGTAATTATACATATTTCAGGATAACATTCCCCCCTTCAGCTGAAGGGGGGACAATTACTTTGTTATACTAAACAATCTACAATTATTCGTTAATTGTAACAAAATGATAATCTCTGATGGGGGTTTGTTTTACTTCGGATTGTGGCACCGGGTCGTCTCTACAAACTCTTTATAGGAGAGGTAGAGAGGGGTGAAGTATAAAAAAAAGCCCGGCGTTTTACCGGGCTTGGAAAAAATTTAATTACAATGATTATGGTAATTTTCTTAACAGATATTGATCAAGACCTGCCTGTGTAAATGTTAAAATTGTGAATGGTCTTAATTTTACTCTAACCATACCACTTGGATTTGTAGCAGGGTCAGCATCACCTATATAATAATCAACATAAACTTTTCCAACAGGAAGTGTAGAGACTAAAATATCAGCTACAATTTCAGATCTGTAACAATTAATTCCAACATTACCCCAGCCTGCAGTATTAAATGTTGTGTCAGCAGCAATTTTGCCTCTGATATTTGCTTCAGCAGTAATGCTGCCTAATACAATTGGTACTCCCAATGCAATATCAAAAGTAGTACCTTGAGCAACATTAAAATCAGCAACAAGATCCCATGAAGGGGAAATTGAAGGTGAAATTATCTGAAGCATGCCATATTGATAGAATTTACCACCGTCATATCTTACATAAAATGTATCAGTCCCCAAAGAAATATTCGCAACTGTATCTCTGGTTTCTGTTAAAATCTGGAATGCATTTGATTGTCCGAAATATGTACCCTGTGCCAGATAAGTATTATATGATTTTAATCTTGTATTTACAGGATTACCGGAATTCGGCAAACTATCAACGTTAAAAACATATAATGCACCAACCTGCATGTTTAAAGTGGGTACACCCCCAGTGCCTCCGTTATTGTTGTTTACAACATCATCACTGCCGCAGCCATATACATATACCATTGCTGCAGCAAGAATTAAAAAATGAAAAGAATTTTAAATTTTTTCATAATATTTATTGGTTAGTTTGTATTC
>LLZO01000293.1 GCA_001567545.1 Candidatus Tepidiaquacellales bacterium OLB5 | reverse complement strand
ATTTCGGAAATATCTCTCAGAGATTCAACAGGCGATGTTGTAACCGGTATTAAAGATGAAGATTTAACTGCTGTACTTAAATGGGATAATGACGGCAAAATTGATTCAGCCGAAGGTTATCCAAGGTTAATCCCGATAAATGATAAAAAGAAGCTTGCATTTACACTTACAATGGATTACAGCGGCAGTATGTTTGATGATGAAACAGGCAATAAAAATGCTGCTAAAACCGATAAGATCAACGCAATGGAAAAAAGCGTTAAAAAGTTCATTGATATGATGGAAAGCAGCATGTACTGCAAAATAATTAAGTTTGGTGAAAAAGTAATTGTTACATCGGGGTATTCAAATTCAAAGCATTTCCTGAACCAGATTGTGGATGCAGGAAGTTATCCTATGGGAGGAACTGCTCTGTATTCATCTATTTATACTGCATTAAGTGATACAATATTTTCAAGTAACCCAACAGTAATGAAATCTGTTATAGCTTTTACCGATGGAATGGAAAATTCATCACACAGGCTTACAATTGATTCAATTTACAGGAAAAGTAATGCAATGAACACAAAAATATATACTATTGGCTGGTTTGATTTCACAGGTAAATATATTCCCTCAATGGATGAACTTAACAGGGGAAAGGCAGACCTGCTGAATATTGCGCGCAATTCCGGCGGATTTTTTTACAGGGCGGGTGATGCAGGCGACCTTGATAAAATTTATTCAAATATTTTTAAACAGATCTTAAGCTCATATAATGTAAGTATTGTATGGAACAGCAGCAAGCTTCCGCCGAAGGGAACACAGGTTAAAGCAGAGCTGAAAATAAACGTTAAAGGCATCACAAGGGTATTATATAAAAATTATATAATGGAGTAAGCTTAAAAATTATAAAGCCCGGTTTCCTTAAGCCGGGTTTGTTTATTAATTTGTAAGTACCAGCTTATGCTTTATTGCATAATGTGTAATATCCACATTGGATTTCAGATTCATTTTTTCCAGTATTCTTGACCTGTATGTGCTGATAGTTTTTACGCTGAGAGAAAATTTATCTGCTATTTGTGTTAAAGAATGGCCTGATGCAAGCAGGCAGAGCACCTGGAACTCTCGTTCAGAGAGTTCTTCATGAGGCTGTTTTGATGATTCTTTGCCTGTCGAAAATATCAGAGTTTCAGCAAGATTACTGCTTATATATTTACCGCCGCCGGTAACTTTTCTAATAGCCCTTATTAGTTCACCCGGTACACTGTCTTTGTTCAGGTAACCATCTGCACCTGTTTTTAAAGCCCTTAAAGCAATTTCTTCTTCAGGATGCATAGAAAGAATTAGAACTTTCATTTCAGGCTTCATTTTTTTAAGATCAAGCAGAATATCCAGCCCGCTTTTTCCGGGCATGGTAATATCCAGTATAAGAAGGTCCCAGTTAATATTATCCAACTGCCCAAATATTTCCTCACTGTTGGATGCTTCACCGGTAACTTGAAGATCGGTTTCTTCAGAAAGTATTTGTTTTATGCCTCTTCTGACGACGGAATGGTCATCAGCAATCATTATGTTTATCATAAAATTAATAATTTGTTGTTATTTTAAAGGTACTTTTAAAATTACTTCTGTGCCTGAGCCGTTTCCTGAAATAATTTCAAGAGTTCCTTTTATAATGTTTGCTCTTTCGTGCATACCAATGATTCCAAGAGTACCGGCACCTGAAATAATTTTTGATCTGTCAAAACCCCTGCCAAAATCTTTTATTTTTGCAGTAAGCATATCTGCATTACTCGATATCAATACTTCGGCATTATTGCTGCCGGAATGCCTGGATATATTTGTTAATGCTTCCTGTATAATTCTGTAAATCATAATAGATGCAGTACTTTCAAATTTAACATTTTCAGAGGGTAAATTATAGGAAAGATTTATTCCCGAGCGTTTGCTGAATTCCTTTAAAAAGCTTTCAATTGCAGGAAATAAACCAAGCTGGTCTAAAAGTCTGGGTCTTAAGTCTGAGGAAATTTTCCTGACTTTTACAATAGTATTTGATACAATTTCACCAAGCATCTGCATCCTGTTTGCTATATCTTCATTACCGGAATACTTTTTATTGATCCATTGAAGCTCTAGATTTATAGCAGTAAGTGATTGTCCAAGTTCGTCATGGATTTCCCGGGCAATATTGGAATTTTGTTCTTCTTTAATGCTTTCTATCTTAGAATTCAGTTCACGGAGCTTTGTACTTGTTAAAATCAATTCATTACGGGATTTTTCATGTTCTTCTGCTTCCTTAACAAGCTCAGCAGTTCTTATTTTTATTATTTCTTCCTGGTTATCCTGCAGCTGTTTAATTTTATCTATCAAAAAGGTAACAGTTATAAAAAATCCAAGCCTTACAAGTGAATTCCAGAAATAAATAGCATGGTCTGCAGAAACATTCAGTCCGTTTGTATCAATAATAAGCCAGGCAGCTGCGCTTATTACAGAAAGAAGTATTCCGTATCTTTTACCAAGGTACCACGAAGAATAAATTACAGGTATCAGATAAAAAATTGAAAATGAAAGTTCATTTCCTGTAATAAAATCAATAAATGCTACAATAGCAGTAAGAATGAGGCTTAATATTAATTTTACAAAAATTTTCATTTTTGAACGGGTAAATTATTCTTAATCCAGCTTTCAATACCGCCGGAAATAAAATGAACCTTTGTAAATCTTTCTTCCTTCAGCAGTTCAGCAGCCATTGCGCCTTTAATACCGTTTTGATCTATTATAATATATCTTTTTTCTTTATCAAGCTTTGAAACCATTTCAGGAAAATCGGGCATGGTAAAATCCAGATTTACCGAGCCTTCAATTTTTACAGAATCAAATTCCCTTTTTGTCCTGATATCAAGTAAAACAACATCTTTATTATCCCGGTTTTTCAAAATAAAATTTGATGCTTCTTCTACAGGTAGATTTTCCCCGCTTAACGGCGGAAAAAAGTAATCGCACCCTGAAAATATAAATATTAAATACAAAGAATTTAATATCATAAATGATGTATAAATTCTTTTTCTTTTGAAAACGGTAATAAAATTTCTACAGTGAACCGGTGATTTTTTCATGGCCTTAATTTCCTTTACCCAAAAATACTTAAAAAACCTGCAATTTGCAGTATTTTTCAGAAAAATTTTCATACCAGAATGTAATTATTTTAACTACAAAGCTTTAATATTAATTACTATTTATCTGCAAGGGTATTTAATGTTATGTTTGTACAGAAAGATTGGTTAGTAAGTTTAATAGTTAATTAATTTTCCCTTATGATTTTAAAAAGTTTATAGAAGTATTTCCCCTTATGAATTTTGGAGAACCCTGATGATTTAAAAAGACCCCTTATGACTAGTAAAATAACCCTTATGATATTAATTTAACCCTTATGAGGAGATTTGATGAAATACCCTTGCGAATATGAGTGTTTGCCCTTGCAAGTACAGATTGGTTTAAGCCGGTTGAAAGGGAATAAATCCCCGGTTCAGCCGGTTTGTTTTTTATTCTGCCGGTAATATTATAATTAAAAAACTTATTGATTTATATATAATTTCAATTGAATTATATATAAATTTATATATGAAAAAAACTGTAAACCTGGGGATAATAGGGTGCGGTTCAATTTTCAGGAATATGCATTTACCTGCAATTAATGAAAATAACAATAAATTCAGGATCATATCGATTTATGATAATGACACGAATTCTGTCAGGCTTTCTAAAATAGTTACCGGTGAAGACAACAGCATAAATTATGCAGATTCTGCAGAAGATATAATATATAATAAAAATATTGATGCAGTTGCTGTGTTAACCTGGACTTCATCACATTTTAAAAATGCATCAAAAGCACTTTTAGCAGGTAAACATGTATTTCTTGAAAAGCCTGTTTCAGTAAAAACTTCAGATGCAGATAAATTAATTTCACTCGAAAAAAGTTCAAAAAAGTTTGTCCAGGTTGGAATGGTATTAAGGTACAGCAGTTTTTACAAAGAGCTGTGCAGGATAATTGACAGCAAAAAATACGGAAAAGTACTGTGGATGAACTGGCTTGAAACAAGACCTTTTGATCCTTATTTATGGCGGTATATTGACCCGGAAAAAAACGGCGATGCAATTATTCACGATAAAGCAGTTCACCAGATAAACCTGTTTAACAGGTTTGCCGGCGCTAAGCCGGCTGAAGCAGCGGCATTTGGCGGCCAATATAAAATAAATCCTTTTACGTTCAGCAAGGTACGTGCATTTTCCGGTGAAGTTAAGCTAAAAGGTACTTCCAACGACCATGTTATGGCGATAATAAATTATAAGAATGGTGTTAAAGCGTCTATCACAATTTCTTATGTTAGTCCTCATGCAAGGGAATCCAGATGGATAATCCAGCTTGAAAGAGCTAAAATTGCTGCTCATTTCGAAACATTTGTAAATCCATCAATAGACTCAACAAAGAAATGGAGCGGACATCCATCAAGTATTTACATCTTTAAAGATGATAATAGTTACCCTGTTCCCTGGAAATACCCTATGAGTTACCCGCCGCAGGATAAAAACCTGATGTTTTATGATGAATATAAAAATGAGCCGATGCATCCCGGTTCTGCTGAACAGTGGAATGAATTTTATCAAACTGTAACAAAGAACAAAAAACCTGAAAGCAGCCTGGAGATTGCACTGCAAGACCTTAAAGTTGCTGAAGCAATTGATCAAGCAATTAAAAAGAAAAAAGTGATAAAGATAAAAAAATGACTTCAAAAGTCTTTAAGACTTTTGAAGTCTTATAATTAAACTATGCTGGAAAACAATATTTATCATATATACAATCGCGGTAATAATAAAGAAAACATTTTCTTTGAAGAAAAAAATTATCTATTTTTTCTTCAAAGATTCAGGTTTTATTTGTGTGATCTGGTAAAGGTATATTCATTTTGTTTGATGCCAAATCATTTTCATATATTATTAGAAGTAAAAGATTTTGGAGATGACAAAAAGATCAATTATACGAATAAAGAACTCTCACAATTAGAAAAAGCATTTAAAGGATTTTTTATGTCGTATTCAAAGGCAATTAATAAAGCTTTTGACAGAACAGGAAGTTTGTTTCAAAAAAAGTTTAAAAGAAAAATTATTCATGATGAAAATTATTTAAAAAGTATTGTAGCATACATACATTTAAATCCAGTCAGAGCAGATTTGGTTAATTCTGCTGAATTATGGCCTTACAGTTCATACAAATTTTTTGCAGGTGAACAAATTAATATGTTAAATATTGATAAGAACGAAGTATTAAGCTGGTTTAGCGGAAAACATAATTTTATTGAATTTCATAAATTATATCGCGAATTTCAAAAAGATAGAGATTATTTGTTTAGTGAACAATAGGTTTTTTTGAAAAATGATAAGACTTCAAAAGTCTTAAAGACTTTTGAAGTCAGGGTTACTTCAAAATTTGTTATAATTTGATAAATTTAAATTATGAATGTGAAAGTATATAAAAATATTTATGTTAACAAATCATTTGTTTTTGAAATAACTGCGATTTGGAGAATTTTTATAATTGCTGCATGTTTTTTCTCAATAAATATTAATTGTCACAGTAATACACAAGGTGATTATCAAAAAGATGAACATACAAAATTCCGGCTGGGAAATGAAGTACTGCTTGAAAGGTCAGGGGAATATAAAGATAAACGGATAGGCGTATTGACTAATCAAACAGGGATACTTTCTGATGGAACACATATAATAGATGCGATGCTGGGAAAAGGATTGAATGTTGTGAAAATATTTTCTCCGGAGCACGGGATAAGAGGCGATGAGATCTATGCTGAAACCGATAAAACCGGTCTGCCTGTAATTTCATTATATAACGGTAAAGTTAAACCATCCAAAAATGACCTTAAGGATGTTGATATAATTGTTTATGATATACAGGATGTTGGTGCCAGATTTTATACTTATACATCCACACTCTATTATATAATTGAGGCAGCTATAGAAAATGATAAACAGCTAATAGTTTGCGATAGACCTATGATCATAAATTCCGGATATACAGGAGGTTTTTTATTAGAGCCGCGGTTAGAGTCATTTGTGGGGAAGATACCGACCCCCGCTGCATACGGTATGACCTGCGGAGAGCTTGCATTGTTCCTGAACAGTGAAGTATATTCAGGGGCAGCAAATATTGAAATTATTATAATGGATAATTACAACAGAACTAATGACTATAATTCATTGGGATTAACCTGGGTAAAACCCTCGCCAAGTATGTTTTATCCCTCAACGGCAGTTTGTTATATTGCAACCTGTTTACTTGAAGGAACAAATGTATCTGAAGGCAGGGGAACGGACAGGCCATTTGAGTATTTTGGAGCGCCATGGGTAAATTCTGAGTTAACTGCAGGTGAACTTAATTCTTATAATTTTGAGGGGGTGATGTTTGAGCCGGTTACATTCACGCCTTCTGAAAAAATTTCTGCTTATCCTCCTAAATTCTTTAATAAGCTATGTAACGGGGTTTATATAAAGGTTACCGATAAAAATAAATTTGATGCTGTTAAATGCGGTACGGCTATCTTAATTGCTTTGTATAAAAATTATCCGGAATTCAGGTTCAATAAAGATAATTTTATAGATAAGCTTGCCGGAACGGATAGGCTGAGGAAATTAATAAGCGGCGGTTCGCCGCTTGATGAAATTGTAAATTCATACAATGAAGAGCTTCAGTCATTCAGGCAAATAAGAAGCAAATATCTGTTATACTGAAATTTGCTGATAATTATAATCTTCCGTAAAAATAAAAAAAAATGAAAATATGCTTCAGGAAGAATTAAAGTCATTATTCAAAAAGCACAAAAGCGATAACGAGATATACCACGATCTTGCACAGTATCATGTGAGGGAAATTCTGCTTGTAACTTCATTATATGATGCATTTATTCTTGAGGAAGAGGAAAAACTTAACGAAAAGATATTCGGTGAATATTACGGGCTGAATCTTTCAAACGTTCCTCGAATAACCAATGCATCAGATGAAAACGAAGCAGAAAAGCTTCTGAATGAAAAGTATTTTGATTTTGTAATTATCACAATGAGGACACAGAATCTTACACCATTTGAACTTGCTTCAAGAATAAAAAATATTAATCTCAACCTTCCCATTTTCCTTCTGCTTTATGATAACAGCGATATTATTCTGCTGAACCAGATGAGGGATAAGATAAGTATATTTGAAAAAGTTTTTGTCTGGAACAGGGATACTAAAATATTTCTTGCAATCATAAAATATTTTGAAGATAAAATTAATTGTGAAAATGATACAAGAGTAGGATTGGTTAGAGTGATACTGCTGGTAGAAAATTCAGTAAGGTATTATTCTAGATACCTGCCTATTTTGTATACTGAAATTATAAAGCAGACTCAAAGGCTTATTACCCGTGATAATCTTGACGGTGTAAAGAAGATATTAAGAATGAGGGCAAGACCCAAAGTTTTGCTTGCAGTAAGCTATGAAGAAGCCGTTGAATTATACGAAAAATTCCAAAATACAATTTTATGTGTAATTTCGGATGTAAAATTTCCGATAGAAGGAAGAATAGATGAAGATGCCGGAATTAAGCTTCTTAAAAAGATAAAAACCACAGACAGCGACATTCCTTTTCTTCTGCAGTCTTCAGAATCAGAGTATTCTGAAACTGCAATACTTCATGATGCAACATTTATAAATAAGAATTCTGAAACTCTGACAGATGACCTTCGTGATTTTATCCTGGGAAATTTAGGGTTCGGGGATTTTATTTTCCGGGATAAAGCAGGCAATGAAATTATAAGCGCATCATCTTTTGAAGAATTCAAACGGCTGTTAAAAAAAGTTCCGGCAGAATCAGTTTTATATCATGGCAGCAGGAACCATTTTTCTGCCTGGCTTATGGCAAGAGGTGAAATTCAGATAGCCGAACACCTAGAGAAACTAAAAATCTCGGATTTTTCCGGGGCAGATGAAATCAGGGATTATATAATAAGAGTAACCAAAAATGTAGAAACTACCGTATCCCGAGGAGGGGTAGTGGATTTCAGCCCAAAATTCCTGGATGAAGATAACCTGATATTAAGGCTTGCACCAGGTTCGTTTGGCGGAAAAGGCAGGGGGATAGCATTTATAAACACTCTTCTTCAAACAAAAGAGCTTTTCAGCGGAATTGAAAATGTTTCGATTAAGATTCCAAAAACTGCAATAATTGGTGCAGAAGAGTATGAAAATTTTATCAATAAACATGATCTTTACGGGATACACATGGATCATGATTATGATGAAGTAAAAAAAATTTTTCTTTCTAAATCACTTTCAGAAGAGCTGGTACTTAAACTGCGGGTTTATCTTGATAGGATAACTTCTCCTCTTGCTGTCAGGTCTTCTGGAATGTTTGAGGATTCGATATCAGAATCATTTTCAGGT
This sequence comes from Candidatus Tepidiaquacellales bacterium OLB5, assembly GCA_001567545.1. Lineage (GTDB taxonomy): Bacteria > Bacteroidota > Ignavibacteria > Tepidaquicellales > OLB5 > OLB5. The sequence goes on along the minus strand of LLZO01000293.1, from coordinate 8,629 downwards.
ATTTATCAGACTTTCCTGATCCCAAACAACCACGAAGTGCTGGCTGAAAGACTGAATAACCTGATGGATGCTATAAAGCTTGTTTATGCTTCAATTTATTCTAAACATGCCAGAACTTATTTTGAAGCAATAAATTACAGGATAGATGATGAACGGATGGCTGTTGTACTGCAGGAGATTGTTGGGATAAAATATGAGGATATGTACTTTCCGCATATATCTGGCGTTGCGCAATCTTACAATTTTTTATCCGATAGCAAGGTTTAAACCGGAAGACGGTATTTGTATTGCAGCAGTGGGCTTGGGTAAATATGTAATTGACGCTGAAAAAGCTTTCAGATTCTGCCCGCGGTTTCCAAAAATCGACATAGTTGACCCGGAAACTCAGCTAAAAGATACACAGTCGTTTTTTTTACGCAATTGATATGAACAGGGGTATATCAAATCTCATCCAGGGTGAAGATATTACTTTAAAACGTGTAGAAATTGCAGATGCAGAGCATCTTGGTGTACTGGATGATGTAATTTCGGTTTACGACCCGCAGGATAATAAAGTAAAGGTAGGTTTAAACTATAAAGGTCCCAGAATTGTAAATTTTGCCGGTATTCTTAAATATGATCTTTTCCCGTTTGCTAAAGTATTAGGCAGACTGCTTGAGATCATAGAAAGCTCAATGGGGCTGCCTGTAGAAATTGAATTTGCCGTTAACCTGGATGAACAGAACCCGGGCTTTTATATTTTACAGCTTAAACCTCTTATCAGGAATTCAGAGTTCTTTACAATAGATGAAGATGAAATAAATAAAGAAGACCTTATTCTTTATACCGAGCGCGGTATGGGTAACGGCAAAATTGAAAATATTACAGATATAATTTATGCTGATCCGCAGAAATTCAATGTAGCCGAAACACAGCAAATGGCTGTTGAGGTTGAAAAACTTAATGAAAAAATGCGGGCGTTAAAAAGGAATTATATTCTGATTGGTCCGGGCAGGTGGGGAACAAGGGACAGGTGGCTTGGTATACCTGTTCAGTGGACACAAATTTCGAATGCTAAGATAATTGTTGAAACGGACCTTGAGGATTTTAAAGTTGATGCATCATTAGGCTCTCATTTTTTCCATAACATTACATCTATGAATATAGGTTATCTGACTGTACACCAGTCAAGCGGCATGGATTTTATTGACTGGGCTTACCTGAACAGTATAAAACCAGAGGAGACATCTGAACATTTTGTGCATGTAAAGTTTGATAAACCCATAAAAATACTGATGGATGGAAAACAAAGCATAAGTTTGATTGAAAAATAATTATTTCAGAAAAAGTATTTTAAATTTTCCTCTTAAACTATTTATCATTTTAATTATTGATAAATATCTTTCCTGTTTTTCTTCTAATTGGATTTTATTGAAAGATTGAATGATATAATTTTGTATGTGTTAACAAGTACAAAATTATTTTCGGGAGGTTAATTTTATGAAATCTAAATTAATATTCATATCAATTTTTTTTTGTGTTTTTTGTTTTTGCAGGATGCTCTGATGAAGACAATCCGGTTATTCAAAACGGGGTAACTTCAATTAATGCAAACGGGTCATTGATACAGGTAGACAGGACTCATATGCAGGGGACAATGTTTGTAACAGACCAGAATAATTCACCTGTTACAGATATTACCAGTTCAAATGTAACAGCAACTTTAAGCTGGGTTTCAGATGGCAGTGTAACCGGTACGGTTAATGTTCAGCCGGGTTCAACATCGGGTAAAAAAATTGCTGCTGCTACAACTATGGATTACAGCGGAAGCATGCAGAATGACCAGATTATATGTATGGAAAACGGCGTAAAAGCTTATATAACATCTATGCAAACCGGGGATATTACAGAAATTATTAAGTTTGATGATAATGTAATTGTTGCGCAAACATTTACAGACGACAAAACATTGCTGAATATTGCTGTTGACAGCAATTATTCCCTTGGTGGAAGTACTGCTTTATATCAATCAATTTACCAGGGTACAAATGATGCTTACCTTCAAAATGTTAATCAATATATTAGGTGCGTGATTGCATTTACCGATGGAGGTGAAAATGCCTCGTCAGTCACCAGAGATGATATGATAACAAATGCATTAACAAAAGGTATTCCGGTATATACTATTGGTTTACTGGATTTTTACAGCGGAACGATCGGCTCACCCGGATTGGATATGAAAAACATTGCTGATACTACCGGGGGTTTTTACTTCAGAATTCCGCCTGATACCTGCAGCGGGTTATCTCAGATATATAACACAATAAACAATCAGCTTAACGGCGCATACACAATCGAGATAACTTGGCCGTCAGCAAATTTACCGCCTTCAGGTACAGCTGTAACGGCGCTAGTAACTATTACTTATAATAATCTTACTGCATCATTCCAGAAACAGTACATTATTCAGTAAAATAATACTACAGGGTCATTTAGAAAAGAAAATTTTTTAAATGACCCTTTTTATTTATTATAATACCCGATCGTCATCTGTTTAATAAGGTATAAACCGAATGTGTTATAAACAATAATTGTGTATCAAATCTAATATATCCCTGAGGAAAAATATCTAGAAATTTATGAATACAGCATCAGAATTTTTATTTCCGTTAACATCTGCTAAATAAATTTCAAGTGTATTGCTGCCATTTTCAAAAATTATAATATAACCATAAATAGAATTTACCTGGCTAATAACCCATTCTTTATTAACCAATAACCTTATGCTAAAAATAATTTCTTCTCCATAAACTGAATTAAGTTTAGCATTTTGAACCCAAAATTCATTTTCTTTAATTTTTATTATCTTGCTTCCGGTAATAGTTTCTCCTTTTCCGTCCCGGTTTAAATCTTTATATATATAATTAATCATTTCGTTAAATTTTACAAGTTTTACAGATAAGATATTTTGATCTGAAAATTCGCTATAATTCATTTGACTGTAAGAAATTCCTGTAATAATTAATAGTATTATTAACTTTTTCATTTTTATTTCTCCATTATCAACCCAAAAATATTTTTTAAACATACAATTTTTATGCCTGAAAATAATGAATTATAATCCCCAAAAATAAATTTTTAATTGAATATGTCAATAATGACATATATTTATGAATTTGACTGACAGTATAATTGAATGCGCAAATTGAATTCCAATAAATTGACCGGGAAATCAATAATATTTGGTTTTTGGCATAAAAATTGATGTATTTATTTATATTCATAGAAAGGAGAAATTTTTTAAATGAATACATTTATTAAAACTGTATTTATGGTTATGTTTTTAATGTTAACCAGTTATAATTATACCGAAGAAAGAGTAACATTATCTGAGAAATCTGAGATATTTGATTCAAAATTTATAAATCAGTCCGTTCCAGATATGATGATACCGGGGCAGAAGTATACTTTGATACTCACGTTTCAGAATTCCGGTACAGGTGCATGGCTAACTGATGATGTAAAGCTTGTGATATTTTCAAACGAAGATATTACAACCCCGGTTTGGGGAATATCTGAATTTGTACCGGCAATTAAAACTGATGCAGGAAATACTGCTACATTTAAAATAGATGTAACAGCCCCTGTAAATGAAGGGGTATATTTATTTAAATCGCAGTTATCAGGCTCACGCGGATTATTCGGGGATGTAAGCAAACCCATAGAAATTTCGGTAAACCGTAACGTAAACCTGAATGATGCGCTTAACAGCAGCGCATTTGTTGAACAGACCATACCTAAACAGATGACAGCCGGAAACTCATACAAGGTAATGATAAGCTTTACAAATACCGGTAAAACCAGCTGGGATAAGGATTCATACAGGCTTGTGATGCTGGATGCTGCAGGAAATCCGTTAACAGGAAATTTCTGGAATACATATTCTGTAAACCTGGATGAAACCATCAGGTCGGGAAGTTCAAAAGTATTCAATTTCGAAGTGATACCTTTTGCACCGGGTTCTTATACACTGCAGTGGCGAATGGCTTCAGGTGAAATTGGATTATTTGGTGATGTTACAAATCCGGCAGTAATTACAGTTTCGCCGGTACCGGAAATAAAAAATGAAGGTAAAAGCGGAAAACAATAAATTTAAATTAAATCAATTATTAACTAATAAGGAGAAAAGATCATGCTTTGGACAATCGCATTAATTTTACTGGTACTCTGGCTGGTGGGAATGGTAAGTTCATATACACTAGGAGGGTTCATTCATATTTTAATAATTCTTGCTATAGTGGCTGTCCTGATAAGGCTAATACAGGGCAGAAATCCGGTGGCATAAATATTAATTTTTGATTTTTTTATTATTAAGCAGTATTTTATAAAAATACTGCTTAATTTATTATATCAAAATATATTTTATAAAACTATTCAACCTGCAGCTCCTGTCTTATTCTGTACATCCTGTGAAGTGATGTAAGCCAGCTTACAGTTGATTCAGCACCCTGGTTCTGGTTTGTAATAGCACTGGTAAGCCCGTCATAACAGCCACCGGTTGTGAAATCATATAAAGGCTCCTGCCTGTCATTGTTACCAAGGAACCAGCTGAAGGATATACCGGATTTATTGATCCATTCCATGTCTTCTGAAATTAAATAAGCCTGGTAACATGCATCTATAATAGAAACAATTTCAAGCGGCTGCTGATCGAACTTAGATTTATCTTTCCCCCTGAAATACCACCCGTCATTGCCAATAAGGGATATATAATTTTTTTCTTTGTCAAAAATAATATCAACATACCAGTTCAGCGCTTCAAGCCCGTTATACAGGTAATTACTGTTTTTAAGGTAAATTCCGCCCATTAACAATGCCTGCGGAAGCCGTGCGTTATCATATGTAAGGAAATCTTCAAACCATTTCCATTCGTTTCCGGAAGAAGCGGAATATTCATCATTTAACCTTTCAAGAAGTTTCCTGCATATCCTTTTAACATCACGGGCACCGGAAAACCTGTGGAGGTAAAATATGCATCCCATAATTATATGTGAAATTGCCCTTAATGAAGTGAATTTTTCCATGTTTTTTAATGTTGAATCAAACAGCATTTTGCAAAGTGCAAGGTGAGAATGATTTTCAGCATTTTTTATAAAGTAACCAAGAACAAAAAGTGTTCTGCCGTTTGAATCTTCTGATCCGGATTCTTCCAGCCATTTTCTGTCATAACTCATAAAATTCCTGAATAAACCGGTATTTTTGTTATAGGCATAATGGATAAAGGAAAGATAAGTATTCAGCAGAGCATCTGCTGCCGGATCGTGAAACAGATATTTGTTCATTATTATTACAAGCAAAGCCCTGGAGTTATCATCTATGCAATATCCTTCATTACGGTTAGGAACCGAAAAAACGGAGTGCTGTATAATACCGGTTGAATCAGTAAGATTTATCAAATGGGTCAGATTAACATCAGGCAAGGCAGGGATCATTTTATATTTTGCTGCCGGTACAAGGCTGGTGGAATTTATAGTATATTCCGCAGCTGCTTTACGGAATAATTCATAATACCTGTTAGCAACTTCAGCCCATATCATGCTCCTGCCGGCTTCATATGCATTCCGGCGGAACCTGTTTCTTTTGCTTTCATCATTTAGCAGACCTTTAATTGCCTCAGAAAGAGAATCAACATTTTGCGGCTGGTATAATATGCCCCTTTCATCTTTCAATAATTCTACAGCATACCAGTAAGGGGTGGAAATTACAGCTTTACCCGAAGCAAGTGCATACGTTAAGGTTCCGGAAACTATCTGGTCCATGTTATGATATGGTGAAATATAAATATCGCTCATAAGCAGAAATTCCAGCAGTTCTTCGGTATCAACAAACCTGTTAATGAAAATTACATTATTTTCCAGTCCAAGTTTTTTTACGAGATTTTCAAGGCTGTTACGGTATGATTCACCGAATTGTTTTTTAACATGAGGATGTGTTGCCCCAAGGATAATATACACAACATCCGGATTGGTTTTAACCACCTCAGCAAGTGAATTTATAACATCTTCAATGCCTTTGCCGGGGCTTAATAAGCCAAATGTAAGCAGCACTTTTTTTTCGGTAAAGCGGAATTTATCTTTATAATATGTAGTATCAAGAAACTGAACATCATGAGCGCCGTGCGGAATATAATAAATTTTATGCGCGGGTACCGAATAAATATCCGATAACATTGAATATGCCTTTTTTGACTGCACTACTATGTAAGAAGAATACCCGGAAATTTCACTGATAACTTTCAGCTGGTCTTCATTAGGATGTTCAAGCACGGTATGAAGTGTTGTAATCACAGGTTTTTTCAGATTTTCAAGCAGGTACAGAATATGAGAGCCTGCTTCACCGCCGTACAAACCAAACTCATGCTGAAGGTTTATGATATCTTTATCAGAAAGATTCAGATAATATGCAGCCTCCTTAAAATCATTTATACTTTTATCCTTGATCTCAAACTTTACTTCAGGCGGATATTTGTATCCTTCAGGAATATCATTAATTGCAGTTATATTTGTTTTCATCAGGATCCCGTTGTTAAGATTCCTGAACGAGGCAGAGAGATCATTGGTAAATGTTGCAATTCCGCACTGCCTCGGGATAAAAGAAGATATGAATGAGACTCCGAATATTTTATTCATAAAATTATTTTTGTTTCCTTAAAAATTCCAGTACATCTTTTAATGAAGCTGTAGCAATTGCCAAAGTAGTATCTGCAGCACCGTAATACATAATAAGATCATTGCCCTTTAACACAACACCGCAGGGGAAAGTAACATCAGGAACATCACCAACCCTTTCATAATATTCATTCGGCCCGAAGATCCATTCATCACATCTTTTTATAACTTTACTGGGGTCATCAAGATCAAGCAGGGCAAGGCCCAGTCTGTACAAAGAACCTGCAGCAGTGGCTTTTACCCCGTGATAAATTATTAACCATCCGTCAGATGTTTCTATTGGCTGCGGACCAAGCCCGACCTTATATGCATCCCACCAGCTGCCCCGCCTTGCAGGAAGCAAAATTGAGCTGTCTCCCCAATGTTTTAGATCAGGTGAATACGAAATCCAGATATGCGCGCCAAGCAGGTAGCTTGTTGGCGAGGGCCTGTGAATTAATATATACCTTCCGTTGAATTTACGGGGAAACAATGATGCATCCTTATCATCAGGCGGCATAATAACACCGTACCTACGGAAGCCTTTAAAATCCTCTGTGGTAGCAAGTGATACAAGCGGGCCGCTTTCCGAAAAAGATGTATAGACCATTGCATACCTGTTCTCATCTTCCAGTTTTACAATTCTTGGATCTTCAACACCGTATTTTTCTTCGGCAAAATCATCTGATTTAGGCGTAAAAGTAGGGTGTTTATCAATCTTCCAGCCGGTATACCCGTCATCGCTTACAGCTTTGCATAAATGCGAAAAGCCTTTCATATCCTCAACTCTAACCATTAAAAGGACCTTATTTTCAAATAAAACCGAGCCGGCATTAAATACAGTATTTATCCTGTAAGGCCACATAGAAGGTGTAAGTACCGGATTATGTTTATAACGCTTAAACAGGATACTTTCCTGGTAAATTGATTTATCAGCCATAATTTAAATCCTTTAAAAAGTTAAAAAATTTGTTTTTACAATTAATGTTTACCGTTACCGCTTTTTCCGTATCTTTTTGCTGTTCGGTAGATCCAGTAAGCATAACTGCCCCAAACCAAAGATGCAATTATAACTGCGATTATTATAAATTCCATTTTATCCTCGTTTCTGCTTAATTATTAAATTTCGTTTGAATAATTACCCATGTCAATTGGTTTTTCAGATCTTTGTGCAGTCAATCTGAAAATATTAATCAAGCTTTCTGAATCCATTTCCAGTGCCTCAGCCATAGCATCGGATTTTTTAGTTTTTTTAAAATCAGAGATATATTCTTTTTTAATAATGTCATTCTGAGGTACAATTTCAGAGTTTAAGATCTTTAAATGGCCGGTTTTTTTCCATAATTTTTCCCACCATTCCAGTGAATGAACAAAATACCATTTATCCTGGTAATGTTCCCTCATGAATTCCGGAAGCTCTGCAAGGTAATTTATTTCCTTGCTGAAGCAGATATCAACTATGCCAATGGTACCACCCGGTTTCAAAAATTGAGAAATATAGGGAGTAAATTTTTCATCAGTTCCAAAATACATATATGAATCAACCGAAACTATAATATCAAAAAAGGCGGCAGGAAAAGGAAGTTCTTTAGCATTAAGTTTCAAAGGATATATACTGTGTTCACAGTTCATTTCCTTAATGCGCTGATAGTTCTCTGAAGGTGTAATATACTGATCTATTGCCCACACTTCCACTCCAAATTCTTTTGCCAGAAAAACTGCACTTGCTGCTTTGCCGCAGCCCAGATCCAAAACCCGCATTCCTTCTCTGAATTCCATAATTTCACATAAACTTTCCAGATTATACAATACATTTTCACCCAGTGAATTTTTCCTTATCCAGGTTTTATCATAAGCAGAGCTTAACGGAAATAAAGCTTTTACAAAATGTTCTGACATACTTTTCATTTTCTCTTTTTGAATTATTTATCCTGAAGGTCATG
>LLZO01000292.1 GCA_001567545.1 Candidatus Tepidiaquacellales bacterium OLB5 | reverse complement strand
TTAGTGAATATTTTTCACTTTTCACATTTCACTTTTCACATTTCACGTTTCACAATTTTTTTATTTGTTGATTATGATAAGACTGATAATTGCTTTGATAGTATTAACCACCCCCGCAATCCAGCTTAAAAATCCAACCGGATCCTTTATCTTCTCAAAGTCTTTAATATGTTTTTCAATTCTTGCCCTGTATTTTTCATACATTTTTATCCAGTAAACCAGCCGTTCTTCGGCGTAATCTTCGTTCACTCCCGCCGGAAGCGGAAGCTCACCCCGTGAGACTTTCTTCCAGTATTCTTTTTTCTTCTCAGCCCTTGCAAGGGCAAGTACATCCGTTTCACGGTGTATATTCATTGATAATGATGATGTTGTTATTTCCATTAATATTTCCTCCTTTTTATTTTTTGAGTTCAGGAAAATTACGAAGTTATTTTCGCAGTCCTGTTTACCCCTGTGGGCTTCAGCGGTATTTCCTGTTTAATTTTTTGCCTTTTGCTTTTTTACTTTTGTCTTAATAATTCATTTATTGATAAAGCTGTCCGATTTCAGCAGCTCCCTCAGCTTCGCATCGCGGTGAATTTCATACCCGTTCTTAAAGCTTTTTTCCAGCGCATAATCTGCTGCCTGCAGCTTGTATTCCACAAGCGTTAAACGCTTAAGTATCTTCCGCAATTGCTGAAGTATCATTCCCGCTGAGATAAGTATCAGCCACTTTAATATCTCTGTTACATATATGTTATTTAAAATTTCCATTTTATTATTTTTATTCCTAATTCCTAATTCGTAATTCTTAATTGAATTTTTATCTGACCAGCAAATACGTCATACCCGGTTTAGTAACAGCAATATTTACCAGGCTTGTATTCAGTATCCCGTAAAGCTGCAGGTAATATTTTGTGTTTGGCACGGAATTAAACAGCGTAAATGTTCTTGTTACTGTCTTTGATTCAGGCCGGTATACAGCACCGTCATAAAATTCTTTCCATTCTTCCGAGTACGAAGCCGGAATATCAACGAACATTTCATTAACAACACGGATAATGGCTGAATCACGCTGCTGAATACCCGAAACTTCTGTGTAAGGGAATATCAGGTTCAGGCTGTATGTTAACTGGTACAATCCGCGTACAGGCAGTGTGATAGTATCACAATCACTCCATGATTCAACCCCGAAAATTTCGAACGGTGTTTCATCAAATGTATTATCTGCATGATTCATAACCGTAAAGCTATCCCTTGCATTTATCACACCGCTTTCATTTACGCTTTTGTAATACCATTTCCAGTCAGGGAAGGGCAGGGGGTTAAACCAGAAAGGTTTTTTTAAACTAAGGAACCTGTACCTGCTTACAGGTTCACCCAGCACATTCCACGAAGTATCCTTTATCCCTGTGAAATTTTTAGCTGCAATGCTGTCCCTTTCAAACACAGAGCTGTTAATATTCAGCCCGGTTTCAGGAGACCAGTAAAAGTGCGATGAGTTCATATCAAAAAGCTGCCCGTTGCCCCGTTTTGCCAGGCGGAATGTACCCAGCAATCCCGGAGTATTAAAGTACAGCTTATTGTCATCAGAATTGTAATAAACAAACTCGCGCTTAAGGTAAAGTGAATCACCCGCATTGCGGAACAGCAGCGCTGTTGTTGGCATCAATGAATAATCGCTGTACCATGGCGATGAATTAATAATATACGGTTTGTAAAATGTATTGCTGGTTGAGCTTCCCGAGTAAAGCCAGCTTCCGGTTGATGATGCAGTCCAGTTTCCGGAGGTAATTTTGCTGCCTGTAATGGTTTGAGTTGTTCCTAAGGTAACGTAATTGCTGCTGAGCCAGCTGAAGATATTCCCGGTCAGAACGCTGTCGAACCAGGTCTGCTCAACACCACCCAGCCATAATTTCACATACTGGAAGCTGCTGAATCCCCTGGCAACGTAGTTGCCGGCTGTGCCGTGCTCTGTAACCGATAAGCCTGCAACAAGATCAGCGGGATAGTTGTGCGGATATTTGGTGAATTCAATATTTGCCGCCTGACCCGTAAGCGGCTCGCCTGATGAATTAACCAGTCTAACAGGCAGTGAAGTAAACTGCGTGTATGTGCAGTAAGGCAGTATAAAAAGTAATGCTGTTATTAAAAATAATTTCTTCATAATAGGTTTTTATAGTTGATAGTTTATAGTTTACAGTTGATAGTTTACAGTTGATAGTTAACAGTTGACAATTGACAGTTGAATATTCACTTTATACATTACACATTACACATTACATATTACTCATTGCTCATTGCTCATTGCTGCCTTCTACCGGCAGAACATTTCCTCCGCCGGGCTGACTGTAACCCGGGGGAAACCATTTCAGGTCAGGCTCTAACCTGACTGACCGGAACTTAAGGACCGGCAGCCTGTGAGATGATGCCTTTATGCCTCCTTTAGTTTTAATCCAAGCTCAAGGGTATCGTTTGCTAATAATACCTCGAACTCACGCCACGGAGCATCTTCACGCGGAGTAATGAACAGCCGCTTGCCGGCTTTTGCCGCATCGAATATCTTTTTAACCGCCTCATAAAGTGACCTGCCCGTTATCCAGCGGTTATAATTCAAAGTAAATGTTATTATATAGCCAAGTATCTTCTGGGCATGTACTATCTCATTGGTATTGCCGGAAATATTTATCAGCTCATGAGATATTTTTTTT
>LLZO01000291.1 GCA_001567545.1 Candidatus Tepidiaquacellales bacterium OLB5 | reverse complement strand
GTAAGCGTTATAACATTAACATTATTGGTAATTCAATCACAAAAGTAAAGAGGGATTAATTGGAAGAAAGTAATTTAAAGATAAATAGTAATAATTCATCTCTAACAATTCTGGATGTTATTTCAATTTTTTTAAAGAATAAGAAAAATATTTTTATTTTAACAGGAATTGTGTGTGTAGTATCAATTATACTCTATTTTTTTGTATTTGATTTAATTTATATGTCTACTGCTTCAATTAAAAGTACTTCAAAATCAAGTGGATTACTTGGTGCATTAGAAGGTGGCTTGCCGGATATTGGAGGTTTGGATGAATTAGGGGTAGGCGGCAGTAAAACCGGAAAGGAATTAGCTACTTATGAAGAAATATTAATGAGCAGAAGGTGTTTAGAAGTGATAATTAATAAATTTAATTTAATGGAAAGAGAAGATTATCAGTTCTACGAAGATGCAGTAAAAGAATTCCGAGAAGAAAAATTGCAAATAAAAACCGATAAACTTTCGGGAATAATGTATGTAAGTGTTTTAGATAAGGATCCCAATTCGGCTAAAGAAATGGTTGAATTATTATTAACAGAGTTAGATAAAATAAATATTGAACTAAGTGTAACAAATGCAAAGAATAACAGGGAATTTATTGAGAAACGTTATTATCAGGCAAGAGAAGATTTAAAGAGTTCTGAAGATTCATTAAAATCATTTCAATTAATTTACGGTGTTGCTCCTGATCTCCAGATCAAAGCTGCAGCTCAAACAGCATTTACTCTTGAAGCTGAATTGAAAGCAGAAGAAGTAAAATTAGATGTTTTAAAGAAAATGTTAAGTGCAGATCAGCCTGAGGTTAAGATGCAAACGGAAAAGATTAATTCATTAAAAAATAAAATATTAGGAATTAATTCTTCAACCGATCTGAATGAGTTTATAAGGCTTGGAAATTCACCGCATATAGTTATTAGTTTTTTAAGACTTCAAAGAGAAGTTGAAATTCAGACAAAAATATTAGCATTTATTTTACCGTTGTATGAGCAGTCAAAAATTGAAGAAAAACGGGAAACTCCTACTATCATGGTATTAGATAAACCATTTGTAGCTGAAAGAAAAACAAAGCCAAAAAGATTAACTATGGTTGTTGTTATTACTTTTTTTGGATTTTTTGCATCCAATGTCCTATTTATCTTAAGGTATAAATGGGTTCAATTTAAGATTAATAATCATAAATTAAATTAATATAAATTTGGATTTCAAGAATAATTTAATTTATTATGTCCCGTTTACTATTTTTGCCTTGGTCATATATAGAAATTCTTTGCTTCCTGGTGGTAGTTTAGTATTAGGTAAGGAGAATATACTCTTTCTTTGCATCATATTACTCGCAATTTTGGTTTCAGTTGATTTCTATTATCTTTCAAAACAAAATCTTTTAAATATTACACGTTTTTAATTTTGTAATATTTGTATCGTTTCTTATATTAGGATTAAGCACAGTCTTATACAATTTACAAGAAATCAAAAAGTTAAATTATTTAATAAGATATCTAACATTTATATCATATTTTATTATTTTCTTTATCTTGTTGCCAAGACATTTAAACATTTTTAAAACAAGATTTATAACTTTGGTATTCTGTATAGGAGCTTTTAGCTTTATTATCTCACTATATGGGCTATTTGCTTTAACAACAGGTCTAAATCCTCAAGGTGCTTATCACAATTATCTACATTCAATTCTCTTACACCCTAATTATGCAGCTCCAATTTTTGTGTTTGGTGCTGCATGTACAATTTATTATTATTACAATAGCAGAGGAGAAGATTTTAGTCTAATTAAAAAAGTACTTATTTTGGTTGCTATCTTTATCCAGTTTTTAGCCATTCTATTAACCTTTAGTAGAAACGGTATTTTTTGCTTTTTTCTATTTTTTTGTATTTTTTTTCTCATTATTTGTATTTCGTAAGAAATATATATTTTTTATTCCTTTATTCTTTATAAGTTTCCCTTTATTTCTTTTAAACTTTATTACTGCTAAAGGATTTGGTTCATTAATTAGTAGATTGTACCTACTGATTCCTGCGTATCAAATGATGATTGAAAGCAAAAAGAGGTTAATTTGGGGTTATGGTATTACCGATACTTTTTCAGTTTATTCTGATTATATGATACTATTCAATGTTATAGAAAATGATATCCAAAACCCGCACAATGCATTTATATCTGCAATTTTAATGTTTGGGCTTATATTTGTTTTTGTTATTGCAATCTTTTATCTATTCTTACTTTATAAAGGAGCAAAACTATCTTTAAAATCAAGGAAAAGTGAGGAACAATTATTTTATGGTTTTTTGGTTTCTGTAATTATTACATCATTTGCACTAGGTACATTTGAATCGCAACTTGTTATGACCGAGTATTTCACTCTTCAACCATTTTTGATCTTTTCCGGAATTTTATATCTTAGTATCATCAAGTATGATTCAAGTGAACAATTTTATAAAATTGAAAAAACTGACCTGATTTCTGTCATCCTAATTACTTATAATGCAGAGGAATTTGTACGATTAGCTATTGACTCCGTCCTGAATCAGACATATAGAGATTTTGAATTAATCATCATCGATGATGGATCAATAGATAACACTATTGAAATAATAAAAGATTACACGTCTAAAAGTGACAGAATAATCTCTATGTTTTATGAACATTCAGGCAATGTTGGGAAACTCAGAAACGAGGCAATAAAAATATCAAAGGGTGAATATATTGCGATCATAGATGGTGATGATATTTGGAGCGAAGAAAAACTGATGTTACAAATCCAGTTTATGGAACAATTTGATCTAATCTGTACTAATGCAAACGAAATAGATTCGGCTAATAATATAATCAAAGTACGGTATTTCCAAGAGAACATTCCTGAAAAGTTAACACTGGATTTTCTTGCATATAAAAATTACGTAATTACATCCAGTGTTTTAATGAGAAAGGATATAGTTATTAAAGCAGGGATGTTTGAAGATGATGTTGGAATTCGCGGTGAAGACTACATCCTTTGGCTTAATATTGCTCAAATCGGTAACATTTTATTTCTTGATAGATCTTTAATCAAATACAGAAGACATACAGGTAACCTATCATATTTGAACATTGAGGAAAGAAAGAAGCTTTTGTTACGTACAATTGATATTCGGAGAAAGTTTTGGGATAAAATAGATCCAAAAATTTCTAGAATGTCTAAATTGGGTTGTGCAGATATATTTAGTGAATTGTTTAAGATTAATTTTAAGCTTAAAAATTATTCTGAAGCTCTATCAGACAGTCACAATTTTTTGTCTGTATACAATGAAAAACTTTCTATTAGATACTTAAAATTCTTATTGGTTATGCCATATCTTAAAATCTTGAAAAATCTTAAGGAGAAGAAAAAATCAAAGAATTAATTAAGTCGACTTCTAAGTTATCTATTTCAACAATAGTGAGTACAATTTCAGCAATTGCTAAAATCAAATTATTAGCAATAATAGTGGGTCCATTAGGAATTGGTGTCATTTCTCAATTGAACAGTCTGACAAGTATTATTTTTTCTATAATACCAATTGGAGCTTTAGGGCTTACGAAATTCATTGCTGAATATTATCACGATAAGAAATTTTCCGAATTAAGTACATTAATAATATATTTTTTTCTAAGGAATATTCCTTGGGCAATTGGAATATTCTTTTTGATGCTAATAATTCCTGATATTTTATCTAAGTTGCTATTTAATGATTTTTCCTTTTCTACGGTGATAATTTGGTTTTCCATTTCAATTCCATTTGGATTAATTATGAGTTTTATAGATATATATTACAAAGGAATCAGAGAGATAAACGTATATATTAAATACATAATTAGCTCGTCCATAGTTACGCTATTTTTTATATATTCCTTTGATTTATTTTTTTCAAAATAGATGGGGCAATTGCCGGAGTTGTCCTATCTACATTAGTAAATATAGTTATAGGGTATTTTTTTTAAAAAAAATAGATTATTACCTTCTTTAAAAATTAAAGCAAGACAAATCCAAATTGATAAGAAAGTCAGAAGAAACATTATTCAAATAGGAATAGCTGCAATGTTTATGCTAACTTTGCAACAGATCTCGTTACTATTCATTAAGTCATATATTGTGGATAATGTTGGTTTATATTCAGTCGGAATATTTCAAAGCGTTTTATCTATATCCAATAATTATTTAGCATTGTTTTTTTCAGTAATTGCAACCTACAGTCTTCCCAAATTATCTACATTAGATAACAATAAAGATAAAATTATTGAAATTAATCACATTTTAAAACTTGTCATTTTGATATATACCCCGTTAATTGTTCTTTTGTATATTTTTAGAGTATACTTCATCCTTATACTATATTCAGAGGATTTTCTTCCAAATAATCAGCTTTTGTTCTATCAGCTATCTGGAGACTATTTCAGAGCTTTGAGCTGGATATTTGGTTTATGGCTTCTTCCAAATCTAAAAATAAAGCAATGGCTGATATTTGATTTGTTTAATAGTGTTTGTATTACTATTGTATCGGTAATTTTATTTCGAATATATAATTCGATTGAAGTCTTTAGTCTTGCCTATTTAATTACACATTTTATCCAGGTTATTATACAATTTTTCTACATAAGATTTTCTTTAGGCTTTAATTTTCTATTTAACAATTTAAATGTATTATCAATATCTCTTACTTATCTAATTGTGATATTTATTATTTCTAGGATGGATGTTGTACTTGGTTATCTTATTGTTTTGCCATCAACGCTATTGTGGTTAGTTTTTGTAGTTCGTAAAACTGAATTAGAAAGTATTAAACTACTTTTTGTAAGTTATATAAGAAGGAATTGAAGTTGAAAAAAGTAATTCTACAGATTGTTTTTATTTTTAAATCATTGCGTTTCCTATATGCATTGAAGTATCTTTTAGTAAGAATGGGAATGAAACTGTTAAGATTAAAAATGAATACATATTTTTCACAAACTGCTGAAGATGTAATCTTGGAAGAGTATTTACCTAAGAAATCTGACGGTTTTTATGTTGACGTGGGGTGCAATGATCCTTATTATCTTTCAAATACTTTTAAACTTTACCTCAAGGGCTGGTCAGGAATAACAATAGACGCAAATAGAGAACTAATTGAAAAATTCAAATATAGTAGAAAAAGAGATATACCGGTGTGCGCAGCGGTTTCAAATGAAATAAAAGAGGTACGTTTTTATAATTTTAAACAAGACCACTATAACACTATTGAAGAAAATAAATTTGAGGAAGTGAAGAAGGACCTTGAATTTAGAAATATTTCAATAATGCAGACGCGAACGCTAAATGATATCTTAAACGAACATGTTGACAGAGGAACTGAAATTGACTTATTGACTATTGATGTTGAAGGGCATGATTTCTATGTTTTGAAATCAATTAGTCTGAAAATCTATTCTCCGAAAATTATAGTTATTGAAATTCATCAACTAAATTTAAATAATATTTTTGAAAACGAAATAGTAAATTACTTAAAAGAATATAACTATAAGTTGATTGGATACTCAACAATAAACGCTTTTTTTTGAAAAACAATAAATTTAAACATTATGAATTATAGAGTGAAATTGTATTTTGCGAAAAACAAATTCTTCAGAAGAGTGTTGAAAATACTTTTTGGTATTAAATATCAATTAGAACCTGAAATTAAACAGAAGCTTATAAAGAAATATGCATCTCAAAAATCATTTATAGATGTTGGTTGTATGTGGGGAGTTCATGGATATTTTTCTTTTTTAGCTGAGGAATGTTCTGCAAGTAGTGTCGTTGCTTTTGATATTTACCCAGCAACTGCTGAATTTAATGAAACTCATAAAAAACGACTTTCAAAAGTTCAATATATCAATGGTGATATAAATTCAAAAGTATCTACTATAAGTTTAGGAAAATTTGATGTTGTTTATTGCACTGGATTGTTATACCATGTTCCTGATCCATTGTATACTTTAGCGAGATTAAGAGATATTTGCAGTGATGTGCTTATTCTGGGTACTGCTGTAATTCCTGAAATGAATGGTATAGACAATTTCTCAGTGTATTATCCAAATTTAAGGAAAAAACAGAGAAAATTATGGGATATCAAACAAGGTGGACAACTAGCAATAACGACAGAATATGATCCACTGCAAGGATATGGTAACTGGATTTGGGGATTTTCATCTAGTTGCTTGGAATCAATGATTAAAGCATCAGGTTTCGATATAGTAGAAAGTCATATTAGCCCTTTCTATTCAATTATTGTTTGTAAACTCTCAAACAAACCATTTATCGCAGTATCCGGTGATTGGTCTGAACCTGATTATAAAGAGAACATCGCTTCATATAAATTTTAAATAATCTGATCAAATTATAGTATATTCTAATTAAAAGTGATACAATTATCTCGAATCTTTTTGTATTATGATTAAAATACTTCTAATAACTCATAGTGCTAATATTACCGGAGGTGCAGAAGATGATTTCCATAGAATTATTCTTTCACTATCACGTTCACATCAAAATGAGTTAACAGTTTTATGCCCGGATGGTCATAGATTTAAAGAATATTCAGAACTATCAAACTATTCATATAAGTACAAATCAGGTTGGTTCCCTGTCGTAAAAGAAAAAATATATGGGTATTTAAAATATATATTAATTGGAATTATACAGTCGGTTCAAATATATAGAATTCTGTCAGGGAAAAAATATGATATAGCTGTATTTAATGTTTCTGTACTTCTTATTCCTTTAATTATTGTCAAACTCAAAAAGATCCCTTCAATTGTATTTATCCGTGAAACTATTACTCCGCTAAAATTACGAAAATTCTATTATAAAATTATTTCAAAGCTTGGAAATCATTTTATAGGTGTATCAAAATATAATTCTATAGATTTTTCCCAATTAACAAAAAATAACAGTGTCTCTACTTTGTATTCTTCCATAGAAGATATCAGCGAACATGTAAAAGATGATGATAATTTATTTTGCAGATTAATTCAGCATGATGCTTATACCGAATTAACAAATCCTGATAATTTCAGAATATTATTAAATGGTAATATCTGTAAAAGAAAAAATCAGTTATTTGCATTGAGTGTAATGGACTATTTAGTTAATTATCTGAAATATTTAGATATTAAATTATTTTTAGCTGGAGATTCTAATGGCGAACTCACATATACTGATTTACTCAATAAATTTATCAAAGATAAAAAATTATCTAACTATGTGTTTATTTTAGGCTCTATGAAAAAATCAAGTATATATAAATTATACGAATATACTGATATTATGCTGATAACTTCTTTAAGCGAGGGTATGCCGTTAGTTTTGGTAGAATCGTTTGCTTATAAAAAACCATTAATATCTACAAATGTTGGTGGTGTTAAAGAAATTATTGAAAATTCTGTTAATGGAATAATGCTTAATGAATTTGATAAAAACGAATTAGCAAACTCCATACTAAAACTAAAAAACAATGTAGAATTTTATAATAAAATATCAAGTAATTGCTATCATACTTATCAAGTTAGTTTTAATCTTGAAGATAATATGAATAATCTTAAAAATAATATAAATAATATTATTCATCAAAATAATAAGCAATAATTGACCCAATGTGATCTTAATATTATAATAATATTATTTAATTCTAATAAATATTTAATTGATTGCATCCAATCGTATATCAATACTGGAATATCATTAGATGCGAATCATATTTTTATTAACAATGGTATTGAAGAAATTGGCAGTATCTATGAACCTTTAAAGAAATTAAAATTTAAATTTCATCAGCTACCTTTGAACCTGGGATTTGCTAAAGCAAATAACATCGGTGCTGGTCTGGGAAATGCAGATTATCTTTGCTTTCTCAATCCGGATACTATCATAACTGAAGACTTTTTCACTCCTATTATTAAATTTATAAAAAATAATCCCCAGGCCGGAGCTTGTGCACCAATGCTTACCTATGAAAATGGTGAATACCAGAATTCAAGCGGCAGCAGAACAGGACTTTTTTTCGAATTTCTTGAAGCATTTTTCCTAATAGGAATATTCCGGTTATTTTTTAGAAAAAAAATCGAAAAATTAAAATCACAATATAAACCAGTAAAAACCGGATGGCTGAGTGCTGCATGTTTATTAATTAAACGGGATATTTTTCATAAAGTGGGTGGATTCAGTGAGGATTATTTTCTGAATTATGAGGATATTGATCTGTGCAGAAAAATTGAAAATGCCGGTTACACAAATTATTATTTTCCTGGTTACAAATGTATTCATTTGGATCATAAAAGTTTTGATTCAGATTTTGAGTTGCTAGTTTATTCACGGTATGAAAGCAAGCTGATCTATTCAAAAATTCATTATTCTCTTTTTTCGGGATTTTTAACAAGAATTTTTCATATTACAGGTTTGATTTTAAGAATTCTTACAGTAAAATTTCTGTATAACAGGATTGAAAGTAAAAGCCGCCTGAAAGGCTACATAAAAGCAATTAAACTGTATTCAGGAATTTTAACGCGGAATTCAAATAATTAAACATTAATTTTTTCACTGTATTTATCATAATTTACTCACATTTTACCGTTTATTATGGATTTAAGTATAATTATAGTAAATTACAATGTTTACAATGATATAATACAATGTATCAAAAGTATTTATGAGCATTTAAAGGGCTTAAAATTTGAAATCATAGTAATCGATAATTGCTCTTTTAATAGGGATATTGAAGAATTAAATAATATTTATCCGGAAGTTAATTTAATATTATTAAATAACAATAACGGATTTGGTTTTGCCAATAATATCGGAATGAAAGCATCTTCAGGGAAATACTTTTTATTACTGAATCCGGATATTATTATTCAGGATAATTCAATTTATATATTATTCGAAACACTTGAAAAATTTAAAAATGCAGCTGTAGTTGGACCGGTTCAGTATAAGCCTGGCAGCGGCCTGGAGTATTATTATACTTTTTTCCCGTCATTATATTCAAGATTTACCCAGGAATTCGGACTGTATATGAAAACGAAACGGATGAAAAAGCGTTTTTATGATTTTTTAGATACAAATATTGCAAAAGGAATACCATTTAAAGTTGATTGGGTAATTGGTTCCAGTATGATGCTTAGAAAAGAATTATATGAACTAACAGGCGGATTTGATGAGGCATTTTTTTTGTATGAAGAAGAAACCGAATGGCAATACAGAATTTCGAAAATGGGATATGATATTTTAATGGTACCTGAGGCAAAAGTAATTCACAACCATCATTCATCGACTTCAAAAATCGGGATAATGTTTATTTTATTCCAGGAATACAGAAGCAGGATAATTTTTGATATAAAACGAAATGAAAAAGTATTCAGCTTTGCCAGAAGACTTATGGTTATAAATTCAATTATTTTCAGGTTCATATACTTCAGTATATTTAATTTTCAATCTGTTGAAATATTTATGAAAAGAATTAATCTGTATTTATCGTTATTAAAAATGGACATTTCATTTAAAGAAAATGTAAGAAAAAACAGATTTATCTTTTCGGATTTTAATGATTTATTTTTTAATACAGGGAATGCTAAGTTATAAAGAGAAAGAAATCTTAAAAAATAAAAGTATTTCATATATAAAACCGGTAAATCCGGTTATAAAAAAATCCTTAGTAAAATTAATCAATGTTTTTGGTAAGTTAATTTTTTTTTATAAGAAAAACAGGCTGCCTGGGAATGTAAAAAAGATACTTTTTATTTCTTTATATTTTAACGGTGATATACTTTTCCAGTCACCGCTTTTTGAATATATAAAAAAATTTACCCTGAGGCTGAATTCAGTATATGGATTAAAAAGAGAGCTTCCGGGATTATGGAAGGGTATCCGTATTTTAAAAATGTATATATATATGATAATATAAGGACCAGAAGATTTGATGAAAAAATTAAAACAGACCTAAAAGGTAAAATTCAGTTTTTTAAGAAGCTTAAAGCAGAGAAGTTTGATCTTATATTTGACATTACCGGCTTATTCTGGACAGCATTTGCTGTTTTTTATTTAAAACCGTTATATTCTGCTGGTTTTAATTATCAGGGTTTTGATTTTGTTTATAATTTTTCATCTGAAGCTGTTACACACGGTCATTTAATAGATAGGCATCTAAATCTTATTTCAAAGAATCCTGTTTTTACAGACATGTATATAGATGATGAAGAAAGCGCTAAACCAAAATTTTATATTTCAGGAAATGTCAATCAAATGCATCAAAAATACCGGGATAACAATTTAGATCTCAGTTCTCCCAAAATAATTTTTCATTTAACTGCCGGTTGGGAAAGTAAAAAATGGGATATTATTAATTTCATTGAACTGGCAAAGTTGCTTCCTGTTGATTTTCAGATTATACTGGTCGGCAGTGCGGATGATATTAAAACCGGTGAAAAATTTGTTAATAGCCTGAAAAGAAAAGTAATAAATTTTATCGGTAAATTAACATTTTCAGAAACAGGTGAATTGATGAGAATTTCTGACTTATTTATCGGATCAGATTCCGGACCACTTTATATTGCTGAAGCAGTAGGTACAAAAACAATTAGCCTTTTTGGTCCTACAAATCCGTTATTTTCTGCTCCCAGGGGTAAAGAGCATACGTGTATTTATAATAAATTATTCTGTTCTGCTGAAGATAATGAACAAAATTGCATATTAATTGCCGGTCTTAACTGTAAAACAATAGATTGTATGAAAATGATTAAGCCGGATGATGTTTATAAAGCTGTTGTTGCTCAACTTTCCATTGTATGAAAGAAAAATTCAGAATACTGAACGTACTAACAGTTATTGAAGATGGAGGGATGGAAACTTTGGTGAGCAATATATATGAAGGATTGTATTCATATGACGATTTTGATTTCTATACCTGCAGTCTTGTAATATCTGATAAGACATTCGTCACTGAAAAACTTGAAAAATATTCAAAAGAATTATTTTATCTTGGTGTTAAAAATAAAAATCTTTCAATTAAGGATTATTTAAATCTTTTTATTAAAATATTCAGTCTGGCAAAATATATATCTGATAATAAAATTGATGTTGTTAATTCACATGATTTTTTCAGCGGCAGCTATACCAGACTTGCAGTATTGATAAGCAGGTTTATTTTCTTTTATAAACCTAAAAGGAACTGTGTAACACTACATAATATTTTTTTCTGGTTAAATAAGAAACATCATTTGATTAATAAATTTCTTTCATACAGTACAGATAAAATAATTTGTGTATCAAGGTCAGTTTATGAATATTCAAAGGAACATGATAAAATTAATGACAACAAGTATAATATAATTCTGAATGGAATCGATGAAAATCAATTTATTAAAGATCCCGGTATAAAAGATTATTACAAAAAAGAATTTAATGTAAGTGGTAATGATTTTATTATTGGTAACATTGGAACTTTATCGATCAGAAAAGGACATATATATCTCGTAAAAGCTTTTAAACTATTGACTGATAAGTTTCCGAATGTTAAATTGTTAATCTTTGGAAGCTCCCGTGGACACGAGCAGGATGTAAAAAATGAAGTTTATAATTATGTTAAAGAAAATAATCTGGAGCAAAAAATAATATTTATGGATTCACGCAGTGATATAAGGAAGATATATAATATCTTTGATATATTTGTTATGAGTTCTGTTTCTGAAGGATTAAGCCTTGCAGCAATTGAGGCTATGCTTATGGAGCGGTTATGTGTATTTTCTGATATTGGTCCTTTCAGGGAGCTTATTACTGATAATGTAAACGGATTATTGTTCAAATCGAAGGATCATGAAAGCTTATTTTATGTTTTATATAATGCGGTAAATAATTATAAGAATTATTCTGATTTTGGGAATAAAGCACGGATGGAAATTATTTCGAAATACAGCTACCGAAATATGATAAAGCAATATTATACAATGTACAAAATTTAAAGATTATAAAATACTGGTTTAATAAAATTAATGGATTTATCTATAATAATTTTAACTTGGAATACAAAAGATTACCTGGTATCTCTGCTGAATTCCATCATAAAAAATAACAATGATTGTAAATTTGAAGTAATTGTTGTTGATAACGGATCTTCTGATGGTGTAGGAAATTATCTTCGGGATTCCTATCCTGATGTAATTTTTATTAGAAACGAAACAAATTTAGGCACAAGCCAGCGAAATAGGGGTTTGGAAATTGCTAAAGGAAAATATTTTGCTTTTCTGGATTCTGATATAGAACTTCTTATGGAACATACATTTGATATTTTAATTGAACATTTGGATAAGAACCCCGGAATTGGGTTAATTTCTCCTAAACTGATCCTTGATAATGGTGAAGTTCAATTGAGCTGTAAAAATTTTCTGAGCTTTTATACCCCAATTTTAAGAAGACTGGATTTTATACCGTTTGTAAAAAAGACAGAATTATATAAACACCAGCTGTTAGCCGATTGGGATCATAATTCTGTAAAAGAAGTAGATTACACAGTTTCGGCATTCTGGATCTTCCGCAGGGAAGTATATGATAAAATCGGGGGGCTAGATGAAAATATTTTTTATGCTCCTGAAGATGTTGATTATTGCTTAAGGGTATGGAAATCCGGATATAAAGTTGTTTATTATCCTTTTATGAAAGCTAAACATCATTACCAGAGAATTACAAGGAAAATATTTACTAAGATAACATTTGAACATATTAAAGGTTTAATATACTATTTCCGCAAGCATAAATATTTGATAAAGCCAAAAATTAAATAGTGAACATAATTAATAAATATTACTATCCCCCGGTTAACTTCTGGTCAGTGTGGTTTTCTGAAACTGTTCTAAAAGCTTTAAAAAAGAACTCAGGTAAAATTAATACTGATGACAGCATACTTGATGTTGGATGCGGTTTAGGGAATCATTGCTTCAGCATGCTTGATTATAAACCCGTTTCTGTTACAGGATTTGATATTTCAGGTGAAACTATCAATCTGCTCAAATCTTTCACGAATAAAATTGATTTTAAAAAAATTGATATTTGTACAGATGATATTTCATCATATAAATGTAAATTCAGCATAATATTTTCATGTGACGTATATGAACATGTAAATGATCCCCAGGTAATGCTTAACAATCTGTATTATTTACTGAAAGATAATGGGAATATCATCATAACATTCCCAAACTTTGATGATCACGGCCATAATCAGCTTAATAATGTTTCAGAGCTTTCTGAAAAACTGGAATCTGCCGGATTTAAAAAACATAATATCGAAATTGTAAGAGACAGGACATTTATTTATAAATTATTCACTGGTTTATATATTGTAATGCAGAATATTTCTGATTTAATATACGGTATAAAAAGAAATCCGGTGAACAGAATGCCGGAAAGCGATGAATTCCATGAAATGTATGCTTATAAGAAAATAAATAAAATTAAAAATAAGAAATTACTGATTTTTATAATTAATTTTACTTATAACATACTTAAAAATATCGGCAGATTAACAGATGTTTATATTACAGAAAAAAATATCAATGAAATAAAAAATAAAAGAATCGTATTTTGGGCTGAAAAATAATTTAAAGTTTGTCTAAATATAAAGAACGAATATTATTAGTATTATCTGATTTTTTTTCAATTAATGCTGCCTGGATAATTTATTATTTAATCAGGGTCGAGTCAGGATGGATTCCTTATACGGCTCCCGCGGCATTTGTAATTCCGTCTCTGGCTGTTTATTTATATTGGCTGATTTTTTTTGTATTTGCCGGGTTGTATCAGCATTGGTTTGTGAGGTCAAGATTTGATGAGTTTGCTTCAGTTATTAAATCTATTTCAATAGGGTGTTTTATTCTGTTCTTTGTTATATTCCTCGATGATGCTATAAGCGATTCTAGGGCAATTTCCAGATACCTTATTCTTATTTACTGGGGATTAATGATAGTTACTGTTGGTTCTGGCAGAGTTTTAATAAGAAGCATGCAGATGACCATGCTGCAGAAAGGCATAGGCCTCAGAAATTCACTCATTGTTGGTTCCGGTAAAAGAGCAAAGGAACTTGAAACACTGGTAAATAAATTTCCGCAGCTGGGATATAAGCTTACCGGAAATGTAGGGTTGAGCAAAAATTCAGGTTCACTGGGCACACTGGATAATTTAAAGGAAATTATAATATCACACAAAATTTCCGAAGTATTGATTGCGCTGGAAGAGAACCAGAAAGACAGGTTGTTTGATATTATCAGGTACTGCCAGGAATCTGATGTTAATCTGAAAATTCTGCCGGATACATATGAAATTGTGAGCGGGCTGGCAAAAACCAACCAGCTGTATGGTGTGCCGTTTATTGAAGTTATGCCGGAAATAATGCCGTACAGCTCTAAGCTGTTAAAAAGAGTGCTTGATATAGTTATTTCTTTATTTCTATTGCTGATGCTTTCGCCGGTCTTAATATTAGTTATAATATTGATAAAATTAACATCCAAAGGACCGGTGTTTTATATTCAGCAGAGGGTCGGTAGAAATTCCAGGATTTTTAATATGTATAAGTTCCGTTCAATGATTAAAGATGCCGAAGAATACGGACCTGAATGGGCTGGTGAAAAAGATTCAAGGATAACCGGAATCGGTAAATTGATAAGAAAGTTTTATCTCGATGAAGTTCCGCAGCTTGTAAATGTCCTTAAAAATGAAATGAGTTTAGTTGGTCCTAGACCAGAACGACCGTTCTTTGTTGAAAAATTAAGCAGAGAAATTCCTTATTATTACAAAAGGCTTTCTGTTAAACCGGGAATAACAGGTTGGGCTCAGATAAAGCATAAGTATGATTCAAGCCTTGATGACGTAAGGGAAAAATTGAAATTTGACTTCTATTATATAGAAAATATGTCCTTAAAGCTTGATTTTAAAATTATGGTAAATACATTTTTGGTAATAATATTCATGAAAGGTCATTAAAATAAAATGAGTATTAAAAATATTCAGATGGTTGATACAAAAAACCAGTATCTTAAAATAAAAAATGAAATAGATTCAGCAGTAAGCGAAGTAATTGAAAGTACGCAGTTTATACAGGGACCTGCTGTTAAGAATTTTGAAAAAAATGTTGAAAAATATCTTAAAGCTAAACATGCTATTGGATGTGCATCAGGTACTGATGCCCTGCAGATAGCTATGATGGCATTGGATATTAAGCCGGGGGATGAAATAATTACAACTCCGTTTACATTTGTTGCTACTACCGAAACCATTGCTTTGCTTGGCGCTGTCCCGGTATATGTAGATATAGATCCCGATACATATAATATTGATGTAAATAAGATCGAATCTAAAATAACTTCCAAAACAAAAGCTATAATACCGGTCCATTTATACGGACAGCCGTGTGATATGGATCCAATAATGGATATTGCACGTAAACACAGGCTTTTTGTCATAGAAGACGCTGCACAGGCAATGGGAGCCAGGTATAATGATAAAATGATATGTACTATCGGTGATATAGGCTGTATTTCATTTTACCCAAGCAAGAATTTAGGAGCATTTGGTGACGGGGGAATGATTACCACTGAAAACGACGATATTGCCGATAAATTAAGAATGATCATAGCTCACGGTTCAAAAAGGAAATATTATCATGAAACCCTCGGGGTTAACAGCAGGCTGGACTCAATTCAGGCAGCAATTTTGAATATTAAGCTTAAATATCTTGATGAGTACTGCAATGCAAGATATAATGCTGCTGTGAAATATAACAAACATTTTGAAGGGATTTTTAAAACCCCATATATAATGAAAAATGTAAAACACATTTTTCACCAGTATTCAATCAGGGTAAAAAACAGGGATAAAATGATGGAATTCCTTAAAGAAAACGGCATTCCCTCAATGATTTATTATCCTGTACCGCTTCATATGCAGGAAGCTTATAAATACCATTATAAGCAGGGAGATTATCCGGTATCAGAAGAAATTGCAAAGGATATCATTTCGCTGCCGATGCATACTGAATTAACAGACGAACAAATAGACTTTATTGCTTCAAAAGTAATAGAATTTAATTCACTTCAATAATATCTGAATATTGAAAAAAGCGTTAATCATAATACCAACCTATAACGAAGCTGAAAATATAGTTAATATTACCAGTGAGCTTCTGGCTATTGATTACCCGGGGGTATCCATAGAGATCCTGGTAGTTGATGATAATTCAACAGACGGTACTGCTTCTTTGGTAAAAGCCCGCAATGAATCACGTTTGCATCTTATTGAAAGACCCGGGAAAATGGGCCTTGGAACAGCATATATCCGTGGTTTCAGGTATGCCATCGAAAACAATTATGATTACGTGTTTGAAATGGATGCAGATTTTTCACATGACCCTGAAGCAATACCCGGATTTCTTGTTAAACTCAGTGATCATGACCTCGTAATTGGATCCAGGTATATTGAAGGTATTGCCGTGGTTAACTGGCCGTTAAGCAGGTTAATGATAAGCATTGGTGCTAGTTATTATACCAGAATGATAACATTTCTTCCTGTTAAAGATGTTACTGCTGGATTTATGGCATACAGGGTTGAATCGCTTAAAAAAATTGACCTTAACAAAATTCACTCCAATGGCTATTCATTCCAGATAGAAATGAAGTTCAGAATGTGGAAAAAAGGCTTCAGGCTGACAGAAATTCCGATTGTTTTTATCGACAGGCGTGCTGGGGTTTCAAAGATGTCAAGAAAAATTGTTTACGAAGCAATGTTTATGGTATGGAAGCTTAAGTTACAGTCACTGTTTAATAAATTATAATTTAATAATATTGATCGATATATCAATAATAATTGTCAATTATAATGTCAAAGAACTGCTTGAACAGTGTATCAGGTCAATTTTTACTGCTTCCTCCGGCTTAAATATAGAAGTAATTGTTGTGGATAATAACTCCTTTGATGGAAGTCTCCGGTATATTCAGGAGAAATTTCCTGATGATAAAAGATTAAAGCTTATAGAAAGCCCGGTAAACCTTGGTTTTGCCAAAGCTAATAACCTGGGTGTTAAAAAAGCTGCAGGTGAATTTGTCCTGATTTTAAATCCTGATACAATCCTTCAGGAAGACACTCTACAAAAAACACTGAAATTCTATAAAGATAACCCCGGAACAGGTGCAGTAACCTGCAAGCTCATTCTTCCTAACGGCAAACTTGACCTGGCCTGCCGCAGAAGCTTTCCTACTCCTTCTGTTGCAGTATACAGAATTCTTGGTTTAAGTAAAATATTTCCCAAAAGCAGAATTTTTGGTAAGTATAACCTGACATATCTTGAAGAAAACAAAACTTATGAAGTAGATGCAATTGTGGGTGCATTTATGCTTATTAAAAAAAGCGTATATGATGAAGTTAACGGATTTGATGAAGATTACTTTATGTATGGCGAAGACCTTGATCTATGTTTCAGGATAAAAAAAGCCGGGTATAAAATTTATTATTATCCTGATACTTCTATTATTCATTACAAAGGAGAAAGTACTAAAAAAAGCAGTATTTCTTATGTGAATAATTTTTACGGCGCAATGCAGGTGTTTGTCAGGAAAAATCTTAAATCAAACTTCATTCTGATGAATATCCTTATAAAATTATCTATATTTTACAGAGCTATAATTTCTTATGCAGGCAGGGTTGTAAAAAACAGTTATCCGGTGTTGCTTGATTTAATATTTATTGTTGGAGGAATGATCCTTGCTATATACCAGAGATTTGAATTTTTCCCTCTTGATGCATATACTATAGTAATTTTTGTATATACTATAATCTGGTTAATAACACTTGCATTAAGCGGCTCTTACAGCAAAACAGGTAAGTACTCTCTTATTAAACCGCTTAATGGGATTTTAATCGGATTTTTTGTAAACTCATCATTTACATATTTTTTCAATGAATATGCATTTTCAAGGGCTGTGGTTTTAAGAACAGTAGTTTATTCCTATTTATTTATTGCAGGCTGGAGGCTGCTGTTAAAATTAATTTTCTATTCTAAAAATAAAAGTATTTTCAGAACAGCCAGAACTCTTGTTGTCGGAAGAAATACGGAAACTGAAACTTTTGTGAACAAGCTTAAAAGCAGGGTTGACAGCGAATATGAATTCACAGGATATATTTCACCGAATCCCGGATATACAGAAGGATTCATAGGCAATCTTAATAATCTTAAAGATATTGTTGCGGCTAAAAAGATCAAAAACATAATTTTTGCTAAAAGTGAGCTTTCAAACCAGGCTATACTTGATATGATGTGGGCATTAAAAGAGCTTAATATTAGTTTTAAGATTCTATCTGGTGATAGTGATATTATTCTCGGAAAATCTGCTCTTGACAGAATTGATGATATGTACCTTGTACGGATTGAATATAATATCAATAAGAAATTCAATATATTTGTAAAGAGATTATTTGACCTTTCCTTGGGACTGGTGTTCCTTTTTACCGTTTACCCTGTTGTACTTTGTATTAAAATTTTCAGCGGAATTTACTCTAACCACCGGAAATTCCTGGAAAAACTGATGCTGATTCCCGGGGTTGTAACAGGTAAATACAGTTTTGTTGGCAGGGCAACATGGGATGTAACTAAAGAAGGTTTGCAGTTCCTGGGAAAAAAAGGACTAACCGGGCTTGTTCAGATAAATCTTCACCGTCATTTATCTGAGGAAGAGAAAGAATATTACAATTTTTATTATGCAAAAAACCAGAATCTTGCACTTGATCTGGAAATATTATTAAAAACATTATCATTGTTTCTTTTCAGAAAAAATATATAAGTGTTATGAACAAGAATGTACTTGAATTTGAAAAACCGATAATTGAGCTTGAACAGAAGATAGAGGAGATGCGCTCATTAAGCGACAGCCTTGATATTTCCAATGAAATAGGAAAGCTTGAAAAAAAAGTAAACGAGCTTAGAAGCTCTGTGTATAAAAATCTGACCAGATGGCAGATAGTGCAAATTGCCCGCCACCCTGAAAGACCATACAGCCTGGATTACATTTACCTGATGACCGAAAATTTTATCGAAATGCACGGAGACCGTGCCTTTGGTGATGATAAAGCTGTTGTCGGGGGTTTCGCTATGCTTGACGGCAAACCGGTCATGAT
>LLZO01000290.1 GCA_001567545.1 Candidatus Tepidiaquacellales bacterium OLB5 | reverse complement strand
AACGGGCAGTTCTATTCAGCCAGCAAGTCTGTTATGGTAATGCCGGAGGAAAAATTCCTGACTGTAAATATTGCCACAGATAAAACTTCTTATAAACCCAAGGATGACGGCACTGTAATGATAAAAGTTACTGATGCTGCGGGAAACCCCGTACCTAATGCCGAAGTATCGCTTGGTGTGATTGATGAAAGTATTTACGCTATAAGACCTGATAATACAAAAGATATAAAAAGCTTTTTCTATTCACCTAAATGGAACACTGTAAGTATTCATTACAGCAATGCTTATTCATATTACAGTTATTCCAGGCTGATAACAATTTATGAAAGGTTCGATGTAAAATCACTTAAAGAAGGCGAGCTTGGTACAATTAAAGGCAGGCTTACCGATAAGAACGGCAACGCCGTTGCTTATGCAACAATAGTTATTGACGGTGATTTTATAGCTGCAACTACCGGTGATGACGGCTCGTTTGAGTTCAAGCTGCCTGAAGGCTCTTATTCCATCAGCGTTAAACAGAATAAGAAAACCAAAGAAAGCGAAAAAGAGCTGGAAGTTAAAAAAGGACAGGTCATCGAAGTCAATCTGCGTTCAAGCTCTGAAGGATTAATAATAGATGCAAACAAACAGATGCAGCAGTCATTTGATGACGGGCAGACTTCTCTTCAGTCCGGAATAGTAATGGATGAAAAAGTTAATGCGCCTAAAACTGAAAGTAAACGTAAAATGTCTAATGATAAAGACGGATATTTTAAAGGTGACCTGGGAAAAGAAGAAGATGGTTCCGGTCAGTTTGTTGAAGCTGAAGTAAGAAGCGATTTCCGGGATGCTATTTACTGGAATCCTTCTGTTATGACAGATGAGAACGGTTATGCAACGGTTACAGTTAAGTTTCCGGATAATCTGACTTCCTGGACCCTGACTTCAAGAGTTATCACAAATGATACTAAAGTAGGGCAGCAGGTTAATACGGTTATTACCCGTAAGGATCTGCTGGTAAGAATGGAAACACCGCGGTTCCTTCAGCAGGATGATGAAGTTACTATTTCAACAATAATTCATAACTATCTTGAAACTGACAAATCAACCAAGCTTACCTTTAAAGCTGAAAATGTTGAGATACTGGGAGATCCTAAAGAACAGATGATAACAATGGGTAAAAATGAAGAGAAACGAATTGACTGGAAAATTAAGGTTACTAATCCAACCGGATTTGCAATGCTTACAGCATCAGCATTAACAGATACTGAAAGCGACGCAGTTGAAATGAAGATACCGCTTCAGCCTCACGGGCTGCAGCTTGCAAATTTCCAGGCTATGGATATCAGCGATCCCGAAAAATCTGAATATAAATTTGTAAACATACCTGAATATACTGACCTTCGCAGTACCAAGCTTACGCTTAACGTTGCGCCGTCTCTTGCTTCAACAATGCTGGGAGCACTTGATGAGCTTGTAGGATATCCTTACGGCTGTGTTGAACAGACTATGAGCCGCTTTCTGCCCACAGTAATTGTTGCTAATGCATTTAAGGATTTGAATGCACCGCTGAGCGATGCAACGCAGAAAGACCTTCCTAAAATGGTTGAAGCAGGGTATAACAGGCTGTATTCAATGCAGCATTATGACGGCGGATGGGGATGGTGGACAAACGATCAGTCACACCCCTTTATGACAAGCTACGTTATATACGGACTCACGCTTGGTGATAAAGCTGGCTATAATGTTAAGAAAGATGTTCTTTCCAAAGGTATAAAAGCCATTAAGAATCAGCTTAAAGACAGAAATATTGAAGCTACAACAAGAGCTTATATGCTGTATGCTTTATCGTATGCTGAAAATACCGATACAAAGCTGTTCGAAGAACAGCTTCAGATACTGAGTGAAAAGGAAATGAACGATTATTCTATTGCGCTTCTTTCGATGGCTGCAACTAATTTCGGCAATAAAGAGGCAGCTGAGAGATATTCTAAGATGCTGGTAACTCATGTTCAGGATATGGGCGAGTCCGGAGCTTTCTGGGGCGGCAAGACATGGCATTATACATGGCAGGATGATAAAGTGCAGACAACTGCCATGGCAGTTAAGGCGCTGCTTATGGATCCCGTTAGCTTAAAGGATAACCCCGAGCTTATGAACCGCGCAGTTCGCTGGCTTATGCAGCAGCGCCAGGGCGGCGGCTGGTGGAATACACAGTCTACTGCATTCATAATATACGCAATGGTTGATTATCTTAAAACCTCTAAAGAGCTTGAACCTGATTATTCAGTAAAGCTGTTTGTGAACGGTGAAATGCTGCTTGATAAACGCATGACAAGGGAAGATATATTCAAAAAAGACCTGAAGTTTGTTATTGACGGCACAAAGCTTAAAGCAGGGCAGAATGATATTAAAATAGAAAAATCAGGTGCAGGCAAGGTATATATTTCCAGTGACCTCAGGTATTATACCAACGAAGGTAAGATACAGCCCCGAGAGAACGGCTTCAGGGTACAGAAGGAATACTTCAAAATTGAAAAGTATACAAAATATAATGATGATAAAATAATTTATCAGAAGAAGTATTTTGACGGCAAGGTTAAATCAGGCGATGAGATACTTGTAAAAGTAAGAGTTGAAGCCAAAGACCGTGACCTGCAGTATTTTATGCTTGAAGACCCGATTCCGGCCGGATGTGAAGTAATTAAAGATGACTGGGCTTATACTATTGAAGATGAAAAGGATTATTCAGGCTACAGCTATTACTGGTGGCGCTGGTGGTATGCCGATAAGGATATACGCGATAACCGTGTGACATTCTTTGCAACATACCTGTACGGTGATACTTATGAGTTCTCCTACATTTTAAGGGCTCAGATTCCCGGCAAATATAATGTAATACCTGCTACCGGTATGCTGATGTACTATCCCGATGTAAGAGGCTCCAGCGAAGAATTACAGCTTGAAATTACAGATTGATTTTAAACCCTCTAGAGAGGGGTGGCAGCGCTTTAGCGCTGACGGGGTGTGTGTTAAACAAACAAGGGGCTATATGCCCCTTGTAGTATTATTATAAATTTACTTTTTCGGTTCCAGCCCCGGATTCCCTGTATCCAGCACAAACTTCCAGTTGCCATTCTTATCTTTTTTCCAGATTGATACATAAGTTCCCCGGCTTGATTTTTCAATTCCATTTCCATCCTTAAATACCAGGGTGTAAATTCCGT
The DNA here is from genome assembly GCA_001567545.1 of Candidatus Tepidiaquacellales bacterium OLB5. GTDB lineage: Bacteria > Bacteroidota > Ignavibacteria > Tepidaquicellales > OLB5 > OLB5. The sequence goes on along the minus strand of LLZO01000290.1, from coordinate 10,795 downwards.
ATGTATAGCCCATTTCACCCGATAAACATACATCAGCATACAGCGGCTCCCAGGTAAGCTGAAAATTACTGTCGCCTTCTTCCATGAACTTCTTGACTGCATCAAATCCTACAATAGGCATCATATATGGTCTTAACAGTACGCCGTTTTCAGCAGTATATGCAATAAATGCATCTTTAACTCCTGAATCTCTAGATAGATTTGAAAATTCAATATCAGCTTTTTTTAATGCATCGGCATTTGAATCCTGAGGAAAAGTATTCATACAATAAATGAAGGCTGCTAAAATTATAAATTTTATCATAAAATTTGGTTTATTTAACTGTTAGACATTTTACATAAGGGGAGTGTGACAGCAGCAATTAACAATGAACAATTAATAATTAACAATTATCAATTACTTTTTACTTTAGGCGATTCACATTTGCGGTTTCACATTTAACGCTTGACATTTCTAATTCCTTTTTTCACTTTTGACTTTTCACTTTTTATTTATTCACTAACTCACCAAATTAACTACTCACTAACCACTTCGTCTTTAATTCCGAACTGCTGCTTTGCAAGCTGCTGCTTTTTTGTTCTTGCGACCACAAAAAACATTATGGGGGCATCCAGCATGAATGAAAATCCTATTATCAGTAATACAAACGATGTAATATGATTTATGAAAAAATTCTTTGGCTCTGACTTTGATATATCGGCAGCATAATAATATATTTCATACGTTTCACCTTCTTTAAAACTCAGCTCACTTTCTGAAGCATCGTATTCTTCATAATATTTGAATGGTTTATAGTTTCCGTTCACCTCGGTAAACTCAATATATGCTTTTCCCAGCCTTTTTTCTTCAATACCAGTAACTTTGCATGTTATCAGCCTGCATTGTTTTAAGAAGTCATCTTCCTTCTGGTAAAAATAAACTCCCAGGATAACCAGTACAACAGAAGCGCATAAAAGCCCGATTGCAACATATTTTAATACTGCCGGAGCATTATTTCTTTGTACTGCCATAATTATTGCTGTTTAAATTTGTAATTGTTTTCAATTAGTTCAGCTTTTTTTGAAAATTTCATCAGCAGCGGAGCTGCTATAAATGCGCAAATGCCGATGAAAGCAAATATAAGGGGAATAATAATATCGCCCCCAAGCGCTCCGCGGGAAAAATAAAATATTACAGCCAGAGCAAGGAAAATTGTTGCTGTAAGCATTTCTATTAATGCAAAAATTTTCAGGAATTTTGATTTTGGCATGTACAAATATAAGTGTTTTTGTTTATAAGTTTGTGTTATGTTTACCGGAATATTGATGAAAGAAAAATCAGAATGTTTATTTTTATTTACATTATTCCCGGCAAAATTTCATATAACATGATTGCCAAATAAAAAATTATTATTTCTTAAACTTTTTTATCATAGCTTTTATTGATAAAGCATCTTTTATCTTATTAGCAGCTCCCGGTGTGGTTTTAACACCCCTTCTTTTCCTGTGCCATATCCGTCTTCTTCTTGTTCTTGCCGGAAGCATTATTTACCTGCCCTCTCGATATTCCGTTTCCACCCTGAGAATTTTGTCCGTTTTACTGGGGAGTCTGCAAAAATTGATATGAATTCTTCCTCAGTAATTGATTGCAGTTGTTCTATAGTCATATTATTAAGATTTAGTTGTGTTGGCTCAGAATTCCTGCTCCCCTCTCCTCCAAGGAGAGGGGTAGGGGGAGAGGTAATCAACTTCGGATAAAATTCTTCTTCACCGGTAACATGGTTATACTTGGGCGAATTATAGGGACAAACATCCTGGCAAACATCACAGCCAAATATCCATCCGTCAAGATCTAAATCAGCGGGAATTTCACCACGGTTCTCTATTGTCTGGTATGAAATGCATTTGTTTGAATCAACAACATATTCATCAACAATCGCACCGGTTGGACACGCTGAAATGCATAATGTACACTCACCGCACAAATCCTCAATAGGTTTATCGTAATTTTCAAATTCAATATTTGTTATGATTTCACACAGAAAAAACCATGAGCCGTATTCCGGATTGATGATATTTGAATGTTTACCCATCCAGCCAATTCCCGCTTTTTGCGCCCATACCTTATCCATCACCGGTCCGTCATCAACATAAGCCTTGAGGATAATATTTGCAGGAAATTCCTGCTCGCTCACCTTTGGGGAGGGTTGGGGTGGGGTCATTATAGATTCACAAAGCTCATTCAGCTTCTTCTTCAGTATTTTATGGTAATCTTTACCCCATGCATACCTTGAAATTTTCGGTTTGTTATCTTCATGCTCAAACGGTGTGTAATAATTGAATGCAAGAGAAATTACGCTTTTGGCATCAGGAATTATATTTTTTATGTCCCTCCGTTTATCAAACCCATTTTCTATCCATACCATATCTGCATTATAGCCTGAATCTAACCACTGTTTCAATCTGTCTGCTTCTTCTTCAAGCACATCATACCTTGCAAATCCGCATGCAATAAAGCCAAGCTCTTTGGCTTTATTGATGATAGAATTTTGCAGTACCTTTGTGGTAATGTTCATTGGTTACACGATTTTCAGCCTTAGCGGCTGATGTTATTTGCGTGAAATGTTTACGGGTTCTTATTTTCCGGAGGGGGAGCAATCTTTATAGAGCGTACAACTGCATCCACCATCGGCTGGTATTTTTCCATCAGCGGCTGTGAGGCATAATCTACGTTTACCTGAATATTCTTTAACCCTGTAGGGTCTGTGAATAAAAAGTACTTGGCTGAAAATTTTTTGCCGCTGGATTTTATCGGGTCAGTTACATATGCAGCAATTAGCGAATCATCCATCTGGAACGGATTTTTGTAGGTAGCTTTATTATATGCTGAGTGTTTAGGGTCATCAATCAACACAAACATGTTAACAGCGCCGGGATCCGCAGTTCCGGTATCTGTAGCAATTATAACACCGTTAAATTCCTTCTGGTTCAGGTTAATTGCCCTGTTATCAAGCAGCTTCCAGCCGGCAGGGAACCACATTTTAAGACCGATATCATTCTGGTCGTAATTGGATTTTAAGGAATCAGGCACCATTATCCTGGTAGTATCACGCATTGTTTTAGTGATACTTGTATCTCCCTGCGATTTATTTGTATCGTTTGTTACAAGCTTGTTGGTATCTTTTTGCGAATTATCGGTAGGCCTGTTGATCTTCGGCTTAATGGTTTTTTTCTCGATCTTGGGCCGTACCTCTTTAGTATTATCCTTAATATCCTGCTCTTCTTTTAATTTCCGCTCTTCTTCATTTATTTTATCAATATCCGGAGGATCGAACTTAGGCATTTCCAGGTCTTCTACAATTACTATTCTCTGGTTATTTTCGCCATTATGCTTTTCTTCCTTCGGTACCAGGAACTGGTACATTAGAAGGAGAAAGAACATGTGGACAATTACTGAACCTATCAGCCCTTTTTTTGTGTTTGGCTGGTATAATTTCTTTAATATCAGAAAATCTGTTCCGGGTTTAGTACTTAGATTATATATTTCATCCGGGGTAAGTTCATCCGGCTGAACAGGGTGCGATTCTACAATAAGAGGTTTTATATAATCCTGGGAATTAATAACTGTTTTATTATCATCTGTATTTTTATTCTCGTCTGATGGTTTATTCTCAGGAGACTTTACCAGATTTTCTTCAAGTTCTTTTGTTGTAACCTTTTCGATTGTTTCCACACCAAGCTCAGGTTTGCCTTTAATTTCTGTCTTTTCGCCTGTTTTTAGCTCGGTCACTGTTGCAGGTTTTTCAAATGAATAATCCTTCTTGGACCTGAACTCTGAACAAATAGCAATAGTAATATCAGCAAAGCGGCTTTCAACTACTACATTGGGATGTGAGCACGTATTCCTGATAGCCCCATGTTCGTTGGAGCTGTTAAAAACACAGTCAATATTTATACAGCGGATAAAGTTCCCATTTTGAGGGGTTTTTACTGTGTTATCAGTTTTTTTATCTGTTTTCTTTTTTTCCAAAAATTAGTTATTCCTAAATACCTGTAATGTATTGAATCTTTTCTGTACCTGTTATAATGATTAAATCAAAAAAATATCAAATATGTTTCATTTTTTACATACATTTACAAATTTATCTCATTCATAATTAATAATTTAGTCAAAATTTAGTAATTTTCAAATTATGATAAAACCTGATTTTTCATAAATTTGATGTTTTTTTTGACCTAATAATAATTCTTGTAGTGACTAACAACATTAAACCACCGGCTAAGTTAGTAATAACTACAATAAACATAGCTGTCTGCAGGTCAGTAACATCAGATACTTTTCCGATTAATGCAGGGGCAGGAGTAGAGCCTATCAGATGAACAGTAAACAAATATAATGCAAATGCTGTTGCTTTAAGCGAACCAGGTACAATATCCTGTATTAATGCAACCATCGGTCCGTAATACCACGTCATTAAATATGTTGCAGCAATAAGTGAAACAATTAAAAGTGTTTCATTACTGGTTGTTAATGTAATATACATCAGCGGAGTTGCAGCAATAAAAGCTAATGCCATTGCCAGAGACCTTGGTTTGCCGTATTTATTATACAGCAGGTCGCTGAAGTATCCGCCGGAATAAATCCCGATCGGTCCTCCGATTACAACTGCAAGTCCTATTGTTATTGATGCATGATCAACACTGTAATTATGGAACCTGATGAAGAACTGGGTCATCCATGCAATAATTGCCGATGAAGTGAATGTTAACATTATACCTGAAGCAAGTGTCATAAGGTAGGCCGGTGACCTGAAAAGCTGAAGGATATTTTTTTTGTTAACTTCGTCGGTTATGTGGTGTTCATGTTTGGTCTCTTTTATTTTAAGGGCATAATATGCCAGGAAAAGACCCGGTACTGCAACTATAAAAAAACAGGCTCGCCATCCAAGATGTGTGCCTATAACACCCGCAAGTATCATTCCCATTGTACCGCCCAGGAACATTCCAAGGTGAAATATGCTGCTTGCTCTTGCCCTTTTTTCTACCGGAAAATTATCTGCTATAAGGGATGTTGCTGCCGGAGCGTATGATGCTTCACCAATACCAACTGCTGCACGGGTTATAAGTAATTGAGTAAAATTCTGTACCAGCCCGGTAACAAACGTTGCAATTGACCAGATAGCAACGCCTGCAGCAATAATGTTTTTTCGTATCCATTTATCGGCAATAATTCCCAAAGGAACAGAAAATGTTGCATGAATTATCATGAATACTGTTCCTATTAAACCAAGTTCAAAATCACTTAAGCCGAAGTCAGCTTTAAGAAAGCTGAATAAAGGAAATACAACCTGCCTGTCAAAATAGTTAATGAATTCTATTAAGGTTAATACAAGCAGTATCTTCGAGGGAGACCCGATATTTTTCAATCTTCCGGAAGCCTCTTTAGATCTATATATTTTTTAATGTGAGTATTGTCTTAATACTTCAGCAAGCAGCCTGACTCCGTATCCGGTTGCCCCGGGTGTATGATATTCTTCAGCAGATTCACCCAGACCCATTGCAACGCTTGCAATATCCAGGTGTGCCCATGGGTATTTATCCTGTACAAATTTCTTAAGGAATATACCGCCCATAATTGTGCCAGCCTGTCTTGCCGGTCCTGAATTCTTAATATCTGCCATTTCGCTTTTCATCAGTTTGTCATATTCATCATAAAGAGGTAATTCCCATACTCTTTCAAATGTTCTTTCGCCTGCTTCAAATATTTTTTTCTTCAGGTCTTTATCATTTCCCATCATACCTGCAAGCAGGTGACCGAAACAAATTATTGCTGCGCCTGTTAATGTGCAAAGGTCAATTACAGCTTTAGGTTTATAGTTTGCAGCGTATTCAAGTGCATCAGCAAGTATCAGCCTGCCTTCAGCATCTGTGTTATCTATTTCAATTGTTATTCCGCCGTATGATTTTATTACATCACCCGGTTTATATGCGCCGGCATCAGGCATATTTTCAACTGCCGGTATAAGCCCAATCAAGTTCATTTTATATTTAAGCCTTGCAACAGCTTCAAATGCCCCAACAACTGCTGCTGCGCCGCCCATATCCATTTTCATTGCATCCATTCCCTGTGCAGGTTTTATCGAAATTCCGCCTGAATCGAATGTAACGCCTTTGCCAACAAGCACAACCGGTTTTTCTGATTTATTTGCGCCAAAGTACTGCAGTATTAAAAATCTTGGCGGATTTGAGCTGCCTTTTCCAACATTGATTACACCGCCCATATTTAACTGGTTTATCTTCTTCTCATCAAACACGGTTACCTGGTAACCTGCTTTTGTTGAAGATTTTTTTACATATTCTGCAAACTTATCAGGTGTTAAAAAGTTGGAAGGCTCATTTTCAAGCTCTCTGGCAACTATTGCAGCATCACAAATAATTTTTGCATCTTTCAATGCTTCTGTGCCTTCGCGCGTGTATTTGGGTGAATCAGTGAAAAATATCACTTCATTGAACGGTACAAAATCATTTTTAGCTATATATTTTTTGGGTGAATATTGGGTTAAAAAAACACCTTCGCAGATTGCCTGCATTATTTCATAATGCGAAGCATTGGTTATACTTTTTATGAATGCAAGGTCAGGCACCTCGAATGCAGCAACTGTCAGCTTCATTTTATTAAGTCTTCGTGCTGCTGTTGCATATGCTTTTCTTATTGATTCTAATGTTACCTCTTTAGAATTTCCAAGTCCTATAACCATTAATCTTTTGCTGCGGTTATCCGGTCCAAGATATGTTATAACAGATGTTGATGCTTTAGCAAGAAAATCGTTCGTTTCTATCAGCGTTTCCAGACTGCCTTTGAAAAGTGTATTAAGCCAGTGCATTTTTGTTGATACCTGGTCTTCAAAGGTTACCGATGCAACAACATCGGCTTTTATGTCCTTTATCTTCTTAACCTCATATTTAATTTTCATTTTATCTCCGCGTGGATTTATTTTATTTTAAATTATTTTTTTATTTAATGTATTTCTCTGATGCCTTCTTAACCTCATTTATTACTGTCTTTATGTTCCCGCCGAAAATAAATGAGCCGGCGGCATTTTGATGCCCGCCGCCGCCAAACTCAGCTGCAAGCTGGTTTGATTTAATGCTGCCTTTGGAGCGAAAGCTAAGCTTAACACCGCGTTTTGTCTCTGTGAAAACTATTGCCAGTACTACTGTGCTTAAGCTCATTAAATGAGTACTGAAACCTTCGATTGCATATTCATCTGTGCCTGTTTCTTCAAAATCTTTCTGAAGCATAACTGAATATGCCGTTTTATCGTCATTAAACAGCTCTATGTTTTCCAGAAACCTGCCAAGCAGATGAAGCTTGCCTATTGTTGCTTTGTTATATACCTCTGAATAGATACCGTACGGCTCTAAGCCGTGTTCAAGCAGTTCTGCCGTAATTAAATGAGTTTCTTTATCAGTCCTGTCAAATTTAAACGAACCCGTGTCAGTCATTATAGCAGTATATAATGCTTCTGCAATTTCACGGTTTATAATATTACCGCTTTTTTTTTATGGCTTCAGCTTCTTTAAAGAACTTATACAGTATCTCGCCCGTTGATGGTGAATCTGTATCTACAATATATTTATCAAAATTCCCCGGGTCAAATCCCAGGTGATGATCTATAAGTATCTTTTTTGCTTTACTGGTTTGAATGAATGGTGCAAGTGTCCGCAAACGCTGGTATTCATTTGTATCTAATATGAATATTACATCTGCATTCAGAATAAGGTCTTTATGTACACCTTCATCAAATTGCTCAATGACCTTATCCTTATCCAGGAATGTATAGTTTTCAGGCGTAGGGGAATAGTTTAAAATCCGGGCATTTTTACCCAATGATTTTAAATACAAATAAAGAGCAATTTCACTGCCAATTGAGTCCCCATCGGGGTTAACGTGGCTTGTTAATATAAACTCCTGATTATTATAGATTAAATCAACAATATCCTTAATCATCCGGTCAAAAAAGTAATATAATTAAAAAATAAGGATTTAGCAATGATTATTTATAATTAACATACACTCAACAAATTTTAAAGTCAAATATTTATTTATTAAATATAATATTTACGGATTTGTTAATGACTAATCTTAATTTTAAGTATTAATTATATTATTTAAATTGTTATGAAAAACAAATCAGCATTATTGTTTTTATTTGTTTCTGTAAATGTTTTTGCGCAGCAATACTGGCTAAACATAAGCTCTCCAACTGATAATAAGCTGAAGATCGCTCATTTTACTGATACGGTTTTCGGGTGGGCTGCGGGTGACTCAGGAACAATAATCCACACTTCAAACAGCGGTAATAGCTGGGTAATACAAAATTCAGGTACCCTGGAAACTATTGATGATATCTTTTTTATAGATCAAAACACCGGCTGGGCTATTGCAAACGGTTTTTTCTACAGTGGAACTATTATCATTAAAACAACAGACAGGGGAGAAAACTGGAGCTTCTCCAGGTTTTATGATACTACTTTAGTCCTTAATAAAATTTATTTTTTAAACCAAACCACCGGATTTTTAACCGGGTACAGCGGTTTTATTTTTAAAACTACAAATTCCGGTGTTAACTGGTTTAATACACATATTGATACTGCATATTGCCCCGTGCTTTACCTTTTTCCCAAAAATGATATTTATTTTTTAAATAATAATACCGGTTTTGCATGCGGAGGGCAGATTGATATACAGGGTATGGTATGGACTACTACTAACGGCGGTTTTAACTGGTACACATATTGTGTTGCTTCTGAACCTCTCTATGAAATACTGGCGTTAAGCGAAAATTATATAATAAGTACAGGCGGAGATTTTGAATATGGCTTAAGCACTGTAACTTCTTCTGACGGTGGGTTGAACTGGTTTTATGAAGCAAATAATATTTACGGCAGGGGACAGGCTTTGGGAATGAGAACTCCTGCAGAATTCTGGGTACCGCTTGATTATATTGAGTTGTTTGCTGTAAATACAGATTCTGGCAAACCCGGTACACTTTGGCGGGAAATTCAGACTCCTGAATTCGGAGGAATAAACTATACTCTTTTTGCAAGTCCCTCACTTGGGTTTTCTTTTGCTGATTCCGGTAAAATATATAAATATAATTCTGAGATAATAGGAATTAACGGAAGTGAAACTATATTGCCTGAGAGAATTGAACTTAAACAGAATTACCCGAATCCTTTTAATCCTGAAACTAAAATTGAATATACTTTAAATTATCCGGGAATTGTTAAAGCAGAAATTTACAGTATAACGGGGGAAATTATCTCAGTGCTATATAACAGTTACCGGGAAGCAGGTTATCATTCAATGACCTGGAATGCTGCTGCATTCCCAAGCGGTGTTTATTTTTGCAGAATAACTTCCGGTAACTCTGCTTCTTCCGTAAAAATGCTGCTGCTAAAATAATACTGCCAAAATGAAAGTTTTTAAAATATACTGTTTATTTTTACTCCTGCTGTTAAACATTTATTCATATACGCAGGAATACTGGCTGAGAACCCCATCTCCTACCGGGAGAATTCTTACAAGATGTATTTTCGTTGATTCCGTTTTCGGCTGGGCTGCAGGTGACTCTGGCACGATCATTAATACTACAAACAGCGGAAACAACTGGGGTATTCAGTCTTCGGGTATTAATGATTATGCTATCGATGATATTTTTTTCCTTAACCGCAGGCTTGGATGGGCTGTTTCAAATGATTATTTCTTTAACGGTACCTTTATACTAAAAACCACAAACGGCGGTTTGGACTGGAGTACCTCAAGATTTCCTGATACTTCGGTTGTTATTGGTGCAATATATTACACTGATTCATTACATGGATATGCAACCGGTTTCAGCGGAAAAGTTTTCAGAACTATAAATGCTGGTATTAACTGGAGTGAATGCTTTCTGGATTCAGCAGGATGTTCATTGCTGTATGGATTCCCTAAACTGAGAATAGATTTTCTGAATGCTTCGACCGGGTTTTTGTGCGGAGGACAAATGGATATTCAGGGAATTACCTGGCGTACTACAAATGCCGGGCTTTCCTGGAATGTTTTTTGCGTAACACCAGAACCTTTATTTGATATAAAGGCTATTAATGCAGATAAAGTTATTGCATGCGGCGGTGATTTTGAATTCGGCGCTATGACATCTACTAATTATAACAATTCATCTAACTGGATTTATGATAATATAGAATTGTTTGGAGTTGCCAGAGATCTTGCTTTTAGAACACCCGAAGAACTTTGGCTTCCGCTTTCATTTGCACAGTCATTTGCTGTAAACCTGGACTCCGGAAGTGTTAATTCCAGGTGGTATGCCATTCCTGCTCCGGACTCAACTGCTCCTTATGCAGCGCAATTTGTTTCTCCAACCCTTGGGTTTGCATTCGGTTCCTACGGAGCTATTATGAAATATAATACTGCTGTTATAGGATTACAGCCGGGTTCAACTATTGAGGAAAAATTTTCATTAGGGCAAAATTATCCTAATCCGTTTAATCCATCAACTGTGATAAGTTATACTCTTGCAAAACCGGAACTTGTTAAGATTACTGTATATGATATGCTTGGAAAGCAGATCAAAGTTCTGTTTGAAGGTAACAGACCTGTGGGCTTTAACCGCGCAGTATTTAATGCACAGGGACTTGCTTCCGGTGTATATATTTATAAGATTGAAGCTGGTGATTTTACCGATACTAAAAAAATGGTTCTGCTGAAATAAAATTAAACAATATATTACAAAAAATCCTCAATTTTATTGAG
>LLZO01000289.1 GCA_001567545.1 Candidatus Tepidiaquacellales bacterium OLB5 | reverse complement strand
TTGTTTAAAGGGTACAGCGGACTGGGAATGAATATAATTAAATGCTGATGAAATAAAACAAAGTACCGTAATTATTGTTCTGCATTTTATTTTCATCAGCTTTTTTTATTTTCTTTAAGCTTTTATTCTTCCATTATTTTATGTATGGAATTATAATAAGCATTACTCAAAACCTCAACGGGTATATTTATATCTTTATTTATTTTTAATGCATTGCCTTTTACTGAACCAATTTCCATAAATTCCAGGTTATGTTCTGAAATTATATCTTTAATTACTTGTTCATTTTCTTTTGTATAAGAAATAACAGCCCTGCTGTGCGATTCATTGAATAAATAATTGTCTTTTCTGCCTTTATATACAATATTAACATCGCAGCCTATAGGTTTGGTTCTGTTCATTATGCAGCCTTCTGCTAAAGCAGCAGCCAGCCCGCCATCCGAAACATCATGGGCTGAGTTAAGTACTTTTGATTTTGCCATACATTGCAGTGCTGCAATTAGCTGCGCTTCTTTTTCAAGGTCAAGCTCCGGAGCATCCCCCTTTACCATTCCATACTGCATATGCAGGTATTCACTTCCGCCTATCGAATTGCTGCAGTTCACATTCCCTATAACCGCTATAAAGTCGCCTTCATTTTTAAAATAAGATGTTACCATATTATCCACATCTTCTATCAGTCCAACCATTCCGATTGTTGGTGTCGGATAAACTGCATAATCGGGTGATTCATTATAAAAGCTTACATTTCCTCCTGTAACCGGAGTATTAAGCTTTCTGCAGGCGTCACCGATACCTCTTATTGCCTCCCTGAACTGGTGATATACTTCCGGCTTGTACGGATTCCCGAAGTTCAGGCAATTTGTAATTGCCAGTGGTTCTGCTCCAGTGCAGGCAACATTTCTTGCAGCTTCACAAACTGCAGCCATTGCTCCTTTATACGGATTCAGATAAACATACCTTCCGTTGCAGTCAGTTTTCATTGCAAGAGCTTTTGTCGTTCCTTTGATCCTGACTACCGATGCATCTCCTCCCGGCATTATTATTGTATTGGTTCTTACCTGTGTATCGTACTGTTCATAAACCCAGTTCTTGTTTGTAATATTTGGCGTGCTTAACAGGTCAAGCAACACTTTGTTCAGGTCTTCAGGTTCAGGTAAAATTGATTCATTAAGTTCACGGATAGTATTAAGGTATTCCGGTTCTTTTGATTCCCTTACATAAATCGGCGCATCACCACCAAGTACAAGAGTATTTGCCGGAACTTCAGCCATTACTTTACCCCGGTATGATACTTTTACATCAGGTCCTTTTGTAACAGTACCAATCTGAACGCAGTTCAAATCCCATTTATCGAATATCTTCTTTGCAATATCCTCTTTACCCTTCTGTATAACAACAAGCATTCTTTCCTGTGATTCAGAAAGCATCAGTTCATAAGCAGTCATATTTTCTTCGCGGGCTGGAACAAAATCTAAATTAATATCCATTCCCATACCGTCCTTTGCGCTCATTTCGCTGGTAGAGCATGTTATACCAGCGGCTCCCATATCCTGCATACCAACAACCACGCCGCTTTTTATCAGCTCAAGCGATGCTTCTAGCAGCAGCTTTTCTGTGAACGGGTCTCCTACCTGCACTGAAGGTCTCTTTGCTTCTGATGCTTCGGAAATTTCTTCCGATGCAAATGTTGCGCCGTGAATGCCGTCTCTGCCGGTTGATGAACCAACTATGAACACAGGATTCCCTTCGCCTTTGGCAGTTGCCTTGGCAACTTCGCCGTGTTTAACTATGCCAACTGCCATTGCATTTACAAGGGGATTATCCCTGTAGCAGTCATCAAAATATATTTCTCCTGCAACTGTAGGTACTCCAAAACAATTGCCGTAATCGCCTATGCCTTTTACAACATTCTTGAATAAATATTTTGTTCTTGTAGTATCATTTTCTTTTGAAGTAATACTTCCGAATCTCAAAGAGTTCAGCGCAGCAATGGGTCTTGCGCCCATTGTAAATATATCACGCAGAATGCCGCCAACGCCGGTTGCTGCTCCCTGGTACGGCTCAACTGCCGAAGGGTGGTTGTGTGATTCAATTTTAAATGCTACTG
>LLZO01000288.1 GCA_001567545.1 Candidatus Tepidiaquacellales bacterium OLB5 | reverse complement strand
TTGGATTTTGGATCAGTTGTAGCTATTTCCTGCATAACGCGGTATGATGCATCCTTAGAACCGTCATCAACGAAAATTATTTCGTAGTCAAACTTTGCGGAGTGCTCCGCCAGCACACTCGTCAGCGTTGAATGAGTTTCCTTAAGCACATCAGCGTTATAATAGACCGGTATTACTACGGATATTTTATCCAAGTCCTGAATTTACCCCAAAATTTATTTTTTTGCGTAATTTTGCAATTAATAATAAATATTTTTTTATTTATATTAAATCCTATAAAAATTGTTAAAAATTCGCTATTTACATTTTAAACTGCTGATAAATCAATCTGCCCGCTGAAAATACATGAGTAAAACCGGATTTTCCGTGTGCCACCTGCTTTATGAAGAGTATCCCCGCGACCCGAGGGTGCGCAGGTATGTAAATGCGCTTAACAGCGCCGGCAGAAACTGCATTATTGTTTGCAGTAAAAAGAAAAATGAAAAGTATTTTGAAAAAATAGGCGGTAACCTTGTTTACAGGATTCCCGTTTCAAAAAAACGCGGCAGCTTTTTTTTGACATTGGTTGAATATCTTCTTTTTACATGGATATCATCAATACTGCTTTTATACCTCCAGCTTCGGCGCAGATTTAAGGTTGTTCACGTTCACACGCTGCCTGATTTTTTGATATTTGCTGCGCTGTGGAATAAAATTTTCGGCGTAAAATTAATCCTTGACCTGCATGAAATCTTCCCCGAGCTGTATATGGCGCGTACAGGGGCAGATTACAATTCATTTAAAGTAAACCTGCTTAAAACGGCGGAGAAATTTTCCATTAAATTAGCAGATAAAGTTATTACTATTCATGATAACGCTAAAGAAATTTTTTTAAAACGGAATAATATCAGTGAGGAAAAAATAAGTGTTGTTATGAATTCCGTTGACCCTCGTGAATTTCCCGACCCCGCATGTCCAGATGAAAAAGATTTTATAATTATATATAACGGCACAATTGTAAAGCTGCTTAATTTAACGATGGTAGTTGAGGCTTTAGCGAAGCTGAAAAATCAAATGCCTGTTAAGGATTACGGTAAAATTATTTTCCGCCTTTATGGCGACGGACCTGCGAAGAATGAAATATTGATGCTGGCTGAATCCCTGGGCGTGGCTGATAAAGTGCAGTACATGGGCTACCTGCAGCCCGCAGAAATGCGAAAGGAAGTTTTAAAGACAAATGTGCTGATACTTCCGCCATTAAAGAATATTTACAGTGATCTTTTCTACACAATAAAGCTTATAGAAACAATATATCTCAAAATCCCCGTAATAGCCACAAGGCTTAACACATATAGAAGATATTACCGCGAAGATTCACTGTTTTATTTTGAATCGGGTAATGTTGATGAGCTGACGGAAAGAATAAAGGAAGTGTTTTACAATAAACAATTGGTACAGCAAAAAACAGCATGCGCCCGCGCTGATTACGATAAGCTAAGCTGGGAAATAATGCGGGAGCGGTATTTGCAGATAGCCGGAATACTAATCGGATGATTTAGAGTCATCCGATGAGTGAGAACTAAAAAAATAGCCGCCCGGTTATAACCGGACGGCTGGGGGAATGGAGAAGAACAACAACATGAAGAAAAACAACTTTTATTAATTTACCTGTACAGTTGTTCTGTGGGTATTTTCACTTACCCGGATGGTACTTCTTTAGATGGAAAAGAACTTTTATTTACTTTTTTTATAAGATTGCTTCTACTTCGGCTCGCAAAAATTGTTATTTTATCAAAACCATTTTCCTGCTCTGTACAGATCTAACGCCCTGCCTGTTAACGGCTTCCAGCCTGTAGATATAAATTCCGCTTGCAAAACCTGAAGCGTCAAAACCTATATTATATATACCTTCGCTGCGGTTATCATTCACCAACACGGCGATCTCTTTTCCTGTAATATCAAAAACACGCAGTGTTACAAAACTGTTTTGCGTAATGCTGAATTTAATATTTGTCTTCGGGTTAAACGGGTTAGGATAATTCTGTTCCAGCTTAAATTCCCTTGGCAGAGTGTTTCCTGTTATGCCGGTTAATACAGGCTTGGGGGTATATTTTACAATATTGTTAGCCGCAACTCCGGATGCACTGTGGAAATCTCCTGCAATGATCAGATCATTATTATATACCTCAAGCGCTCTTGGTCTAAGATCAACACCGTACTCAACACTGCACCAGTCCAGTCCGTTAAAACGGGCAAGCTTGTTTGCAACCATACCGTTCATAAAGCTGAACTGACCAGCTGCATAAAGCTCGTTATTTAAAACTTTAAGAGAGCTTACAAATCCCTGTGATTGATTACACAGAGCGCCAGTTGCTCCGCTGCCGGCAGCGCTCCAGGAAGTTCCGTCATACTTAGCAATATTATAGCAGAACTCACTGTTCATTTTAATAAATGAACCGCCTGCATAAAGCTTGTCATCAAATACTGCAAGAGTATAAACGGTTTTATCGCCGCCAAGCACTCCCGTGCCAACTGCATTCCATTTGAAACCATCCCACCGCGCAATACCGCCTGCGGGTTCCCCGCTTGCCGTTGTAAAGCTGCCGCCTGCATAAAGCTCGCCCCTGTATTTACAAAAAGTATATACAGGACCGCTCATCCCTGTACTCATTGGCTCCCACTCATTATTATTGTTCAGTCTGGCTGTGTATTGTATAATTGTATTCCCTGAAGAAGTAAACCAGCCGCCTGCAATTAACTGCCCGTTAAAAACAAACAGTGTGTTAACTATACTGTTAAAACCTTCGCCAACCTGCTGCCAGTTTGTACCGTTCCATTTTGCAATATATTTAGCGGCTGTTCCGCCTGCAGTATCAAAAAATCCGCCGGAATATAATTCCCCGTTAAATGATACCAGCGCTAACGCTTCATGGTTAAGTCCTGAACCCAATGGCGACCACTGGCTTCCGTTCCATGCCGCAATGCGGTTAGCGGGTACTCCGCCAGCAAGATTAAAAGATCCAGTAGCTGTCAGCATTCCGCTGTGTACGGTTAAAGCAGTCGAAAAATGTTCTGCAAAATATTCCATCCCGTTATTGCTTACAAAATACTGAGTACCTGAGCCAAGGGATGAAAATCTTGAGATAACCGGTTCATCAAAAGCAGACCACACCGGGTCGCAGGTATCTTCTGCGGGCATATAGCCAAGCATTAGGTGCGTTCTCCCGCAGGTTGAGCTGCCGGGGTATGTCCTGTCTGAATAAAAATATGCAATCGAATCTCTGGCAACCTGACCCCCGCCCTCGTTGAATCCGTAATTAACCAAAGAATTCAGGTTAGCATCAATTCTAAGCATTGCTATTGAACCTTTAAACCAATATGATGAAACGTTAACTGATTGCGGTCCGTATTGTGCAAAAAATCCTACGTTGCCTACAGAAAAAGCGCTTACATCTGTCATATCGGAATATGTAAAATTTGTATAAAGGTTGGTCTGGTTCCCGTCAACAAAAGTTGTTAACGTTTGTGCAGATTTATTATATTTTATTTCGTAATCATGCCACGAAGTATCGTTTCCCAGGTAATGTATTCGTTTCCAAGTGTTGTTTATATAGATACTGAGGTAGCCATATTCATTGTTGTGATAACCGACTATCCAGCCTGCGGAACGGTATTTTCCGAAAATGTTCATTGGCCTGAACGGCTGGTCTATTTTCAGGCGCGTGCTTATCGTAAAGCTGTCGGTAGTTTCATAGGGAAACTCCAGCTGGTTCAGATCACTGGTTCTGAGAAAATCACCCCTGCCGTCAAATGTCATGTAACCATCTGCATACGGCGATGGTGGCAGCATAGAATTAAGCAGCGGGTCACAGCTTGTCTGCGAATTTGTTCTGAAAGTTAAAACAGTAATAATTATAATAAATATAAAGGTAAACATAGCAGCTTTTCTGTTATTGTTTGTTCTTCCTAAAATTACGTTATTTTTAATCACTGTAAATAACTTATATCACTAATTGTTTCCCCATTTCAAAAATAGGGTATATGGTTAGCGATAGCTATACCGTAATCAGGTTAGAATATAATTATAAAGTTCTAACTTTATGTTATTACAATAAATTAATGATAGCGTAAAGGGGTTAGGTTGCAATTGTAATTACATGCTAAATGGTGTTGTTTGTTTGAAATGTTTAAATTTTCAGATCAATCTCGATTGGGCAATGATCGCTTCCCATTACTTTTTGGTGTATTTTAGCATCTGTAACCAGCGAACGCATTTCTTTTGTTATCATAAAATAATCTATCCTCCAGCCTACATTGCGTTCACGGGAGCGTGTTATCTGGTCCCAGTATGTGTACTGATCCGGTTTATCGTTATACTCTCGGAATATATCAATGTACCCAAGATTTATTATCTGGTCTATCCAGGCGCGTTCTTCAGGAAGGAATCCGGTGTTCTTTGAATTTTCTTTTGGTCTGGCAAGATCAATTTCTTTATGCGCTGTATTATAATCACCGCAAACAATTATATTCTTCTGTTTCTTTCGCTTTTTTTCCACGTTAAAGAACAGCTCATTATAGAAATCGAGTTTATATTTTACTCTTTCAGGTCCCCTGCCCCCGTTTGGAAAGTACACATTATAAATTGTGAAATCCTTGAAATCAGTCTGCAGTACGCGTCCTTCATTATCGTAATAGGGATTGCCAAACCCTTTTTTAAAATCAATTGGGGGAATTTTTGAATATGTTGCAACACCGGAATACCCCTTTTTTTCAGCTGAAAAGAATTCGCTCCAGCAGCCGCAGTATTTATTT
>LLZO01000287.1 GCA_001567545.1 Candidatus Tepidiaquacellales bacterium OLB5 | reverse complement strand
ACTGGTAGAAAATAATAGTGGTCAGAAATATTTATGGGTAATGTTCGGGTTTAAACAGTCATCAGGCAGAAAAGCAATTGGTTCATTCGTTCTGCAGGTTCCCAGTCCGAACGGAACATTTTACAATATTCTTGAATGGACTCAAAGTGACTCTCTTAAAAACTATTACAACGTAAGGCTGACAAGTGATAACTCAAGGTACGCCTCAACTCCATATATATTCTTTGCCTGTTCGTTTGATTCACTTGACGGTTCCGGTAACAGGGTAAACTCCCAAAAATTCGGAAGATACTTGCTCCCTACAATATGAATAACCCGGTATTTTCATTTATGGCACCTAAGTTTTACTGGTATGAAAATTCATCATCGTACTCAAGAACTTCATATACAGATGCAGCATATTTTAACAACGGAGGAAATGATTCAGTTTTAGTATCATTCTGCGGGGTGCCGGACAGTACAAAGCTGTATTTTGCCAAGTGTGATATTAACGGTAACCCACCGGTTACCCATCAGGGTGCCGGAGGAAATATAGGAGGCAGCGATCCCGGCAGTTACAAAACATATGCAAGGTTATCTTCAAACGGGAATGATAACGGCAGTATTATATGTACTTTCCGCCAGCTTGCCGGAGGGAACTGGAATGTAAAATATTTCAGTTCACAGCAATATGGTAATTTTGCAGGTTCATTTGCCGAAAGCCAGCTGCTTGGAAGCGTTGCCAATCCGAATTTTATGCCTGATATAACAGGTGTAAGAAACGGCAGCACGCATTATATTGCATTTACAACATCATCTGTTCCCGACAGCCTTAACTATATTGCTCTGAATGCCGGGGGAATCATAAACCGGGTAAACAGCATGAATTATTATTCCTCAGCAGACCAGATATCTCCTAAACCGCTTTTCAGGTATCAAACCGGTGACAGCTGCCTTGTATTTTACAGTGAAGACGGACCGAGAAATTTTATTTCATCTGCCGGCTGCGCAGGTGAACCTATAGGTATCTTTAATCAGCAGGTTCCGTCAAAATATAAATTGGACCAGAATTTTCCCAACCCGTTTAATCCATCAACAACAATATCATTCAGCCTGCCTGAAAAAACCTTTGTTAAGCTTAAAGTTTTTGATACTGCAGGTAAGCTGGTTGATATTTTAACTGAAGGTTTCCTGAATTCCGGGAATTATACTTTTGACTTTAATGCTGAAAATCTGGCTAGCGGAGTATATTTTTATAAGCTGGAAACAGAAGAATTTTCGGAAAATAAAAAAATGGTACTGCTTAAATAAAAGAATCAAAATAGCTGTTAATACTTAAAACTAAAAAAAGGAGGCTTGAACAAGCCTCCTTTTTATTTTTAATTTCCAGTAAATATTATTAAGCCTTAGCTTTATTGTTATCTTCTTTATCAAGCTCGATATCCGGTACTTTTTTAAGGTCAAGCAGGTAGCTTGGGACTGTGCGGAAAATGTAATCCCACAGGGGAGTGGAGACTCCGTATGCCGTATGTTCATCTTCATAATGATGGCGCAGATGGTATGACCTTAAGAAGCTGCCGAATTTTCCTTTCAGATTGATATGGTGAGTAGCATAATGAATTGAATCATAGCTTACATAACCCAGCACAAACCCTGAAAAAATTATCAGGTAATAATTTCCGAAAGCAAGCATATACAAATAAAAGAAAAATGCTGCAAGCGGAATGCTTACAAGCAGCGGCATAACCAGCCTTGTTGCATCCCTGGGGTAGTCATGATGAATTCCGTGAACAAGAAAATGTATCTTTTTTCCTGTTTCGGTTTTAGGCTCATAATGAAATACCCAGCGGTGAATAATATATTCGGTTAATGTCCATAACAGTATACCGGCCAGATAGGCCAGAATTCCGTTTACTACAGGTACCCTCTGAAAGCCGAAGTATGCACATATCAGCAGAACAGGAACGTAAACTACTACCGGGGTAATTGGATGGATGTGAGAAAAATATTCCAGGAAGCTGTTTTTGAACAGCGGAATGGTTTCGTTCTTGTTGGAAACGTACTTAGACTTTGCCATTTTATTTAATTAGTTTGTTTGCAAATTTACAAAAATATGATGGAATTTTCAATTAAAGTATGATAATTGTCTATAATCTATGAAATTAAAAAAGTGGATAAAACTTGGTACAGAGCTTAAATTCAGCAATTTCTGGTGGAGCTATAAAATTGATAAATATACACTTCCCGACGGTACCGACGGTGAATATCATTATGTATTCACACACGGTTCAGTATTTATCATTCCAGTAACAGATTCCGGAAAAATTATCATGGTAGAGCAGTACAGATATCTAAACGACAGGTTCAGTATAGAGTTCCCCGGAGGTGGGGTAAAAACCGAAAACGGGCATTATGAACAGGCAAAAAAAGAGCTTGTAGAAGAAACCGGGCAAACAGGTGAGCTGGAATTTGCGGGAATGTTTAATCCGTTTAACGGGGTTACAAATGAAATTTGTAAAGTTTATATTGCACGGAACTTAAAACCCAGCAGTGAGTTTAAAAAAGATAATTCCGAAGAGTTTATTTTACATGAATTTACTCCGGAAGAAATTGAAAAAATGATCATTTCCAATGAAATTTATGACGGGATGACCTTGGCAAGCTGGGCGATTGTAAAACGCAAATTAGGAATTATGAATTAGGAATTAAAAATTAATAATAATTATAAAAATTTATTAACGGGCCAATTATCGTGAAAATATTAATATTTATTTTATTTGCAGTATCAGCTACATTTTATGGGCAGTCAAGAGATTCAGTTTTAAAAATTGATCTTAATTTTGACAGGGTGGAAGAAACTGTAAAGTTTACTTATAATACTGACGGCTGGGATTATACTCTCAGAATAAATGACCAGTCATTTGCCGGTAAATTTTCAGACAGCTACGATGCTGCTATTGAAATTATTGATATAAACAGGAATGATAACCTGAAGGAAGTGATATTAAAAGGATATGGACCCAGTGACCAGACAGATATGCAGTTTTTCCAGTATATCAACGGTAAGATAGTTCCCTGCGGCCACCTGCCTTCAAATTTCGGAATAGAAGTTACAGGCAACGGTGAGATCACTGAATATGCATGGATGGGATTCTGGACAGCAAAGATAAAATATGATTTTGATACTAAAAATAAAACACTTACCAGAATTGATGAAGAATTTTATGAAGTGAACCAGGAGTGCGAAGTTAAGAATCCATTTAAACTGCTGGTAAAAAGAGATGATAATTCCGAAACGGCAGTAACATTAAAACCCAAAACCAAACTTACAATTGTAAAAGCTGATATAAGTCCGCTTTGCAAATACGAAGACGGAAGCAATGATGATTTTTCATGTGACTGGTTTTATTTCAGGACATCAGATGGTAAATACGGCTGGTGCAGACTGAAGAATTTCCAGGAAAATGTTGATGGTTTAATATGGGCAGGATGATTGAGTGAATAGTGAAACGTCAAACGTGAAATGTCAAACGTGAAATGTTAAACGTGAAACGTCAAACGTGAAATGTCAAATGGGAAACCGGGAATAGTAAATAATTGATACCAGGTGATCCTGAAGCAGCAAAATTTACATTAAATAAAGTAAACGAGAAATATAAATACATACAAAAATCCCTTAATAATTTATATAATTGCAGATGAAGCAGCTGCTTAAAGGTGATTTAAAACATTTCGGCAATGCTTTTGTCAGGGTATATCCGCTGGCATTCCGCAGGATCTTTAAACACTGGGATATTACTCTTCTGGCAATATTTGCCATTGTTTCATCTTTTTACCTGGATGAAGCTGTAAGGGATCTTATTATCAGTATTAAAGACCCTGTAATTGACTTCCTGTTTACTTTCGGGCGGTGGTACGGCAACGGAATGCCGACCCTTTATTTGTTTTTAATATTATACCTTGCCGGGCTGGTGATAAAGAATTATAATATGAGAAATACCGGTGTGCTGATCCTTGAGGCATATGTTTTTTCCGGATTGATAACCCTGATCTTTAAATCAGCATTCGGCAGGTTCAGGCCATACATGAACAAAGGTGATTTTGCCTTTTACGGCTGGAACTGGTCTAACAATGATATGTTCTCATATATATCAGGCCATGCTGCGGTTTCAGTTGCGTTATCCACAGTACTGGCTTCATCAACTGAAAATTATTTTTTAAAATCGTTCTATTATTCACTTGCAGTAATAACCTGCTTCAGCAGGATTTATCATAACCAGCACTGGCTGAGTGATGTGGTAAGCGGGGCAATTTCCGCTTATCTTATCAGCCGGGTGCTTATTGCAATACATAAAGAACCTGATTCTGATTATTAATTTAATTTACCATTAATATGAGTGAGACTAATATATTCCTGAAAGCCAGGTGGCACGACCTTCTGCTGATAACTTATGATATTGACCCGGAATTATTAAATGAACATTTGCCCCCGGGACTGGAGCCGGATACAAGGGAAGGCAGGGCATTTATAAGCCTGGTTGCATTCGATTTCCTTAATACCCGGGTTAAAGGCTTAAAATTTCCGTTCCATGTAAATTTCCCTGAAATAAACCTGAGGATATATGTTAAGAACAATGACAGAAGGGGAGTTGTTTTTATAAAAGAATTCGTTCCCCGGTCAGTTATACAGCTAATTGCCAATATGTTTTATAATGAACATTATAAATCGATTACAATGAGCAGCGAAGTAATAAAGAACGGCAAGGTTATTCTGAACCATAAAATAAAGCTGGGCGGAAATTTCTTCCAGATAAGCGCTGAAGCAGACAATACGCCTTACCTGCCAGAAGAAAATTCCGTAGAAAATTTCTTTAAAGAGCATGAATGGGGATTTGGTGTTAACAGGGACGGAAAAACACTGATGTACAGGGTAGAACATCCTGTTTGGAAAGTATACCCCCTGATAAAATACAGTACAGATTTTGATTTCGGGGTGATTTACGGTAAAAAATGGGAAGTTCTGAACGGCAAGCAGCCGTATAACGTGACTTTTGCCCGCGGTTCTGAAGTAAAAGTATTTGAAGGTAAAGAGCTTTAAGTTATAAAAAAGCAATTCAGGATAAGTGTTTTTATCCTTAAATCATTATATTGCCGTTTCAAATTTAATAAAATATTATGGCTGCTGAACTGGAGTACATAAAGGTAAATAACAGGTTTGGATATTATAAAAGCAGCACTGAAAAAAACGGCAGAGATACTTTTATAAATGAAATTCATGAAGGTTTAAATAAAGAACAGAAATCACTTCCGCCAAAATACTTTTACGATGATATCGGTTCGGATTTGTTTGAAAAGATATGCATTACACCTGAATATTATGTAACCCGTACGGAAAACAGCATACTTGAAAATTACAGCAATGAAATTGCACTGAATTGCAACGGTATTGATATAATAACCGAGCTTGGCAGCGGCAATTCAGTAAAGACCAGGAATATTTTAAAGGCATTCCTGGGCTTAAACAAAAATTTAACTTATATTCCCATTGATGTTTCAGATATCCTTATCAGCAGCGGGATAACTTTAACGGAAAAATTCAGCAGTCTTATTGTAAAAGGTGTTATCGGGGAATATGAAGAATCACTTGAATTCATTTCAGGTAAATACAATGATCCCAGGCTGATTTTGTTCCTTGGCTCAAGCATCGGGAATTTTGACCCGGAATATGCTGAATTATTCCTTGCGAAAATTGCAGGAAACATGAGATCAGGTGATAAAATATTGATAGGATTTGATATGGTTAAAGATGAAGGAGTGCTTAATGCAGCTTACAATGATTCAGCCGGAGTTACGGCTGAGTTTAACCTTAACCTGCTGCGGCGAATTAACAGGGAACTGAATGCTGATTTTGACCTGAAGAATTTTGCGCATAAAGCTTTTTTTAATCCGGGGCAGAGCAGGATAGAGATGCACCTGGTTTCATTGATTAAAGCAGAATGTAAAAGTTGAACGGCAAAATTTTCAATTTTGCAGAAGGAGAGACTATTCATACGGAAAACTCATATAAATTCACAGAAACTATGATCAGGGATATTACTGATGAGAT
>LLZO01000286.1 GCA_001567545.1 Candidatus Tepidiaquacellales bacterium OLB5 | reverse complement strand
AGAAAAGTGATAATAGAAAGGCTGAGCATGCCCTGCATCGGGGGTAGAAAACAGCCTTATTTGATAAGATATGAATTCAATTAAAAACCATTGCCCGTTCTTGATCGTTTCAAACCCGAACCATAAAAAACTGACAGCAAAAACAGTAATTAAAAAATAAAATATATTTTTAACAGATAAGGAAATTTTAAATCGTTTAATTACTAAAAAAACTAGTACTGTCAGCAATATTATCAAAAACGCAACCGGTCCTTTTGTAAGTATTGCCAGTCCTGCAAATATTCCCGAATAAATAAACCTGCGGGTAACTTTATCATTTTGCACGTTTAAAGATAGCGCAAGAAAATAAACCGAAAGAAAAATAAAATAATTGAACCAGGGATCGATTATGCCTGACTTGAAATACAGGAACGGAAGGAATGAACCTGCATAACATAAAGCCCACACAAAACCGAATTTTTCATCATAAAATTTTTTTCCTATGAAATAAAAAGTAAGCAGGGTAATAACCCCAAGCAGTGCGTTTGGGAAACGCGCTGCATATTCATTTACACCGAAAATTTTCATGCTTGCTGCCTGCAGCCAGAAAAACAGGGGCGGTTTTTCCCAGAATGGCTGGTAGTTTATCTGTACACGGGTATAGTTTCCGGAAACCAGCATTTCGCGGGCTGATTCTGCGAAATTTATCTCGTCCCAGTCAAACAAATGAACTGAACCGAGGAAAGGAAAAAACAGCAATGCCCCGCCGATAAGCAATATTAAAAAGTATTTCCTGTTCATTGCAGCAGCTTCCATTTAACTAATCCCGTTTTATGAAGGAAATATCTTAATGATACTGTTAATACTCCAAAACCGTATTTAATGCTGCGTGAAAATTTTATCGATGATGCTTCACTGAAATATTTTGTAGGGCAGGTAATTTCGGCAATTTCATATCCTTTGCTGAATATCTGCGCTATAACCTGGTTATCGAAAATAAAATCATCTGAATTCCTGCTGTAACTGATATTTCGCAGCACCTCTGATGAATAAGCTCGGTAGCCTGTGTGATACTCGGAAAGCTTCTGGTTCATTAAAAAATTCTGTACCAAAGTAAGAAATCTGTTGGAAATATACTTATATAAAGGCATTCCGCCCTTAAGCGCTCCTTTGCCAAGTATCCTGGAACCGAATACTACAGGATAAACACCGTTTGCTATAATGGACACCATTGCAGTAATCAGCAGGGGAGTGTACTGGTAATCAGGATGAAGCATTACAATAATATCACAGTTAAGCTCAAGGGCTTTAGTGTAGCAGGTCTTTTGGTTGCCGCCGTAGCCAGTGTTGGTTTGATGTTTAATGATATGTTTAATTCCCAGGGCTGCCGCCAAAGCTGCAGTATTATCAGAACTGGCATCATCAACAAGGATTATCTCGTCTGCAATATCCTGCGGCACTTCTTTGAACGACTGCTCAAGTGTACGCTCCGCATTATATGCCGGCATAACAACTGCAACTTTTTTTCCCTGATACATAAAAGTAAATTAGCAAATATCATTTACATATTAAACGGAAATATTTTTAATCCTGATTTTTATACTTTCTTAAGCATATCTTACTTAACAATTATCATTTTCAAGGTTTTTGTGAATTTTTGCCCTTCGCCTTCTGCAAAAATGCGGTAGAAATAAACACCGCTGGAAATGTTTGTGCCGCTGAACTCAACTGTGTAATAATCTGCTTTGCGGTTTTCATTCAGCAGTGTAATTACTTCCCGGCCCAGCAGATCATATACAATAATGTTTACCCTGCCGTTTACCGGCATTTCAAAGTTAATTTTTGTGTTCGGATTTCCCGGGTTCGGGTAGTTCTGGCTCATTTCAAACCTGCCGGGCGGAGCAATTATAACTTCGCCCTGAAGCTCGTAATATTCATAATTACCGCTGTAATCAGTCTGCTTTAGCCTGTATTTATATTTTCCGGCATTCAGTTTTTCATCTTTGAACATATACCCGTTAGAAACCGATGAAGTGCCTTTACCCGGAATGAATGTGATTTTACTCCACTCACCGGCGCTTCCATCGGCTTTAAGGAAGGCTCTTTCAACATCAAAGCCTGAATTGTTAAGCTCCCACTCGGTTACCCATATCAAAGTAACATTGCGTTTATCTGTACTGTATGAAAACGATGACAAGCTCACCGGCAGTGCGCCTGTGCAGATTGTACCACCTCCCGAAAAAGTGCCATTAATAAATATATTTGAGGCACAAACATCAGCGCCGGATTGAATCTCTATCTGAGTTCCTGCATCATATGATATGTCGCTGTATGTCTGCCCAAAATGCAGGCTGCAAAAAAACAGATTAAAGATTGTAAACAATAATATTATAAATTTCACACGTATATTTTTTAAAAGAATTTATTTATTGCCGAATTTCGGGTCTTCAAACCATTTGTTATAATCAGTTGGGATAGGTTCTGGATCAGAAACCTCATACGTAACAGTAACCATATAACCCGCCTCTACCATTACAGAGGGAAACTTTCCGGAGCCTTCCATAATTTCATTCAGCCTGATAATTTTTTCGCTATACTCATCCGGTGAAATTTTTCCTGCCTGCATATCTTCAATCAGCTTTTCATATCCTTTTTTTAGATCATCATTGGTTTTATCTGTCTTTCTGGGTTTAACTTCAACCTTACCCTCAAAGACTCTGACTATTGATTTATCAGGTGTTTCGATAATTTCAAATTCCGTACCTCTAACGCCTGCAGTATGTCTTTCAGTAGAAAATTCATATCCTTTACCTCCAAAAAATTTTTTTTATTTTAGTCCATGTTAAACCGCTTCCAATAAGTTTAAATCCGTAATTATCACAGAACTCCTCACCTATATTAACAGTTGAATTAGGGCCTATAATAAGCTTTGATTCATCCCAAAGCTCAACTACCGCAAAACCATCAGGACCGGTTGTTATATCTGAGCCCAAAGGAACATTTACCTCTTTGTTAACAACGTGTTCTACAGTTACTTTTTCTGAAAATTCTTCACCGCATGCTGTTGATTTAACCAGCTTATGTGTTTTTATTACTACCTGATTAAATGTTGTAATTTTTAAATAACAGTCAGCGGTTTTAGGCGGTTCGATATAAATTTCACCATCAAACGTTAGTGAATCATGCCCGCCAATGTATGCAAAAACATTTACAGATAAAATTAATAGTATTAATATAATTGATTTCATAATATTTTATTTAATATTTTAAACTTTATTTATTCTGTGTCATTTGTACTTCGTTTTTTTCAAGTTTTTCAATTCTCTTTTTAAGTGCCTCATTTTCAGCTTTCAGCTCCTGGATTGCTTTTATCATTGGGGCTAATAAGTCGTTGTAACGAAGCTGGTATTCGCCGTTATCGGTAATTGTAAGCATGCCTGTATTTTCAACACCTTCGGTTTTCAGTGTTTCTTCAATTTCTTGTGCTATTAGTCCATACTCGGTTTTACCGGATTCATCATTCTTGCGTACATATGATACAGGCCTAAGTTTGCTGATAAAACTCAATCCAAGGTTTGAATTATAAATATTACTCTTCAGATTTCTGTCGCTGGTTATTGTCCATGCAACCTGTATACCTGCATATGAAATTGAGCTGTTTCCCAGCCGTATCTGGTCGCTGCCTGTATTTACCGGAACCTGTGAGTTGTATCCAATAGTAATATTATTATTTCCTGAGGTAAGCTGGCTTCCGGATGAGTTTCCTAAAGCTGTATTAAAGTTGCCGCCGGTTAAAGTTCCTAAAGATCCGCTTCCGAATGCGCTGTTTCCGTTGCCGGTTATTTTTTCTGTTAAACACTGGTCACCAAAACCCGAATTACTGCTGCCGGTAGTATTTGACATCAATGTATTGTTTCCGAATGCGCAGTTATTGGAACCGGAAGAGTTTGATTCAAGCGAGCTTACCCCGAATGATGAATTGCTGCTTCCTGTAGTATTAAGCAGCAGCGCTAATAACCCGAAAGCTGAATTGTCGGTTCCTGTGGAATTTGTCAGAAGTGTGCCGTAACCGAAAGCTGAATTATTAAATCCGGTTGTTGTGCTTTTTAATGAGTTATACCCGAAAGCAGAATTGCTTGAACCTGTTGTCAGGGCATTCAGGCTGAAGTTTCCGACAGCGGTATTCTGGCTTGCATCGATCGAAGTTCCGTTCATTGTGAAATTACCCGAATTTATCCCCATAAAAAGATTCTGCCCGGTTGTTCCTGAAGCCTGGTAATTATGTATGAACCGGTCAGCTCCTTTAAATATTATCCCTAAAGCTGAACCTGTTGTGTTTGGCAATACCAGGCTTCGGTTCAGATTTAAATAACCTGTATTTTGCAGAAGCGTTAAAAACGTGTTGGTTGTATCCCTTAAAATAAACTGTCCGTTTATTCCCAGTTTACCGTTAATGTTCTGGCTGAAAATATTGATACATAAAACTAACATTGATGCAGTTATTATCTTTTTCATATTTGTATATGTTTAAATTTTATTAAATTCTTTTTACTTTATAACTGACATTTTCATTGATTTAACAAAGCTGCCCGCTTCAATTTTGTATAAATAAACCCCTGAAGAAATGTCTCCGGCATTAAAAGTTACTGAATAATATCCCGCCGGCTGATGCGAGTTAACCAACAAGGCAGCTTCTCTGCCAAGTATATCATAAACCGTTACTTTTACTTTACTTAAAACAGGAAGCTGGTACAATATTGTTGTAACCGGGTTAAAGGGATTGGGATAGTTTTGGCTTAAAGCATATGTTTGCGGGATCTCATTTTGAGGCGCAGGCTCTACTGTAACCAATCCGCCGCAGATAGTTCCTTCGCCGTAAATTATTCCACTGCCGTTTATTGAATTGGCACACAGGTCAGCACCGGTAAAAACCCCCATTGTTGTACCTGCATCAAGCGTTAAAACACTTTGGCTGGATAAGCTGCAGGTAATAATTAGCACTAAAAATATTAATATACTTTTCATTTTTCTGTTAATTTTATTTCTTTATTGTTTTGTTTTATTTCATTAATTAATCCTGTAAGAACAGTTAATTTTTCTTTTATATCATTTAACTGTTCGAGATCATTTTTTAGTTTTTCGTTTTCTGTCTTTAGACCTTCACATTTTTCATTCAGCTCCTGAATGGCTTTAACCATCACAGGCAGTAAATTGCCCGGGGTTGCTTCCCATTTTTCAGGGTTATCCTTTAGTACCAGATTAAGCCAGTCAGCCCCGGTCTGGGTTTGCACTGAGTCAAGTTCCTGAGCTATAAAGCCAGCAGTTGGCTCATGTTTAATTTTGCTTCCGTCGGAAATTCCGTCTTCATACCATTCGCGCCTGTCCCAGTTAAACTGCCTAGGTTTCAGCTTTGTGATGAAATCCAGTCCGACAGAAAGTTCCTTAATATTCTTTTTATCACGTCTGTCAGAAAGACTTGTTATTGTTGTTACATTGCATCTTAAAGAATTTACAAACTGGTTTCCAAGGGTAATCTGGTCTGTAGCAGTTGGACTTGTGGGATTAGCATCAATACCAATGAGCGTTAAATTACTACCGGTTGTTACAGTTGAACCGGAATTATAACCGATAGCTGTATTGTAATTACCCGTATTACTCAGTAATGAATGATGCCCGACTGCAGTGTTTTGATAACCCACAACATTATTTTTTAAAGCATCATAGCCAACACCGGTATTGTGCCATCCCTCGGTATTGGAATAAAGAGAATTCATGCCAAAGGCAGAATTTTGATAGCCAAGATTATTGGAATACAAAGAACTGTATCCAAAAGCAGAGTTATAATCGCCACCATTTGTCTGAAGGGAATATACTCCAAAAGCAGAATTATTGTTACCTGCATAGTTCCAGATAAGCGAACTATAACCAAACGCAGAATTATAGTTACCGATGAAATTTCCCTGCAAAGTATTTGAGCCAAACGCAGAATTATAATTACCGGTAGTATTCAATTCTAAAGCACTGTAACCAAATGCGGAATTACCGTTACTTGTTTCGGTTACTCTTAAAGTATTTGAACCGAAAGCAGAATTTCCAAATCCCGATTTGTTACTCTCAAGAGAACTGTGACCAAATGCGGAGTTTAACAATCCCGCAGTGTTGTTTTTCAACGAATTTGAACCAAAAGCTGAGTTTGAGTATCCGGTGGTAAGCGAAAATAGCGATTGATAACCGACACCGGTATTATTTATGCCCTGGTAAGTAGTACCGCCTAATGTAAAATTCCCTGAGTTAATTCCAAGAAATGTGTTATTTCCCTGTGTGCCTGTGCCCGAATAAGTGTGAAGAAATCTATCGGTTCCTTTAAATATTGAGCCGCGTTGGTTACCTGCAAGCGGGGAAACTAAGTTTATCGTTCCTGTTGACTGGTTTATGGTAAAAAAATCAGTAGACCCGTCTTTTATCTTAAACATACCGCTTGTACCGAGCGTATTGGTTATGTTCTGTGATAATTGCAGATTACAGATTACCAGATTACAGATTATTAAAAATAATAATTTAGTTGTCATGTTTATTAATTCTTTTTTTGATTGATTTTATTTCATCCAGCTTTTGTATGTAGTGAGAGTAGTACATCCTGCATGAATCTTCGATAATTGTATCGCAGTCTTCACCGGTAATCAGCTGCAGGTTTTTTAACAGGTCATGGGTTGTGCGCTTTAACCTGTAACCACGTGAAATCCTTATTTTGTTTTGCCTGTTATTCATTTATTATTTTTTGTTTTGGTGCACCATTACGTGCACTTGTGCGAAAATAGTATATCATTACCGTGCACAGCAAAGAAAAATTTAGTTTAACCTAACCGGCATCATTTATTCAGTTATTTAAAATTACCTTAATTATGCTTATTTTTTAGTAAATTTATATGATAAAACTAACCGGATATTATGAAGGATTCCAGGCTTTTAAAAAATTTTGCGGAGCTTCTCTTTTGAAGAAATACTGTTGTTTGAAAAATTTCTTTCATCTCCGTTTCACAGGGCAGAAAAAAACTGTCTTTCTTTTTTTAAACAGGTAAAGAAATTTTATCCTGATTTTAATAACAGCAGCCTTACATATGAAAACCTGTATTCAAAATTGTATCCAGGAAAAACCTATAATAAACAGGTGATGTGGAACCTTGGCTCTTTTGCTGAAAAAATGGCGCGAAAGTTCCTGGTTCAGCAGGCATTGAGAAAAAATAAATTTAAGGAAACAAGCCTGCTGCTTGGAGAGCTTAAAGAAAGAAAACTGACCGATAACTATCTTATTTCCCTAAATGAATTAGAAATCCAATTAGGTGAAGAAAAACTGGACTACTTTTATTTTGAGAATTCCTCAATCCTGGAAGGTAGCCGCATTGATTATTTTTACCTTGTGGATAACGTTAAAAATATGGCCGGTGCAAAACTTAAGGATTACGAGTATCACCTGCTGATGTATTTAAGATTAATTGCCGGCGGGGTGAATGATATGAACATCCTGGAAAGGAATTATAATATTAAATTCAGCGGCAATTTACCGCTGGAGTTCATTAAAAATTCCGGACTGGAAAAATTCACCGGATATGCAAAACAGCAGAAATATAAGTACAGCTATCTTATAGAAATTTATTTTCATGCAATATACATGGTTTTGTATCCTGCAGATCATGTGCATTTTATCAGAATGCGGGAATTGTTCAACCAGCATATATCAAAGTTTTCGGTAAACGAAAAACGAAATATGATATTCTGGCTTTTAAACTACTGCCGCCAGCCCATGAGAGCAAAAGAAATTGATTATATAAGAGTTGAGTTCGAGCTAAATCAGTTCAGGCTTAAGGAAGGCTTGGTGTTCTATCCAGGAAACCAGATATCAAAGGGTCTTTTCAACAATATTATAAACTCTGCGCTGAATGCAGGGGAAATTAAATGGGCTGAAGATTTTATCAGAAATTACTCCGAAAAATTAAGTACCGAAATCCGTACTGAAACTGTAACATTTGCAAATGCTGAAATTTATTTTAAAAAGAAAGAAAACGGGAAAGTTCTTAAAATACTCAGTAAAGTTTCATTTACCGAACAAAACGATAAAATTTCGGCAAGGATCTTAACTGCGCAGGCTTTTTATGAATTAAATGAAATGGAAACTCTGCTTAACTATATAGATTCATCTATTCACTTTATGAATAAAGGCATTTCATTAACCGAAAACAGAAAGGAGTATTTTATTCAGTTTTTCAAAATTCTGAAAAAAATTATTTTGCTGAATAATAAACAGAATGTTTTGTTATGTGAAATCCTTAAAAAAAATATTAACAGCAAAGAAACAGCAGAAAAATTATGGCTTATTGAAAAAATTAATGAAGTATTATTAGTGTAAAACAAAATAAATAATATTTGCTGTACGAAAACAATTAAAAAATACCCAAAACCCATTAAACTTTTTAAATAACCTATTGTCTTATAGATACAAAAGGGTTATAACCACCTGAAAAAGTTCAAAAAAACGCAAAAAACAACAATAACTAAAGGAGATATATTAAAATGCGAAATTTAAAACCAACCAAAACGCTGCTTGTTCTGGCTCTTTCAGCAGTATTTATGCTGTACTTAACAGCTTGTAACGAAAACTCAGTTGAAGAAAACCAGACAGATGATCAGTACATTTCAGAAATTATTACTAACGGGTATTCCAATCCAAATGCAGAAGATGACGACCTGCTTAAAGCAGAGGTCACTGATTTTGACGACGGCGGTGCCGTGCCCGATTTTGATAACGGCGGAGATACGCCAATCGATTCATTAATGCGCTGGGGCAGAATAGTAACAGGCAATTCTGTTAATGTAAATATTACAAATGAAGGCGATTCAATTAAAAATGTTAATATTACCAGAACAATAACCGGCAACTATGTGATAGTTGGTGTTGTGAATGGTGTTGTTGATACTATCTTTAAGCCTTACACACAGGAATTCCGCCGTAAAGCTGTTTTTAAAAGAATTGGATACAACCCCCGCCCAAGACAGAACTGGAGACTTTACAAAGTTTCTATGGTTGACGGCAGAACTACATCCCCGCAGAACAGCGATGATTACGTGCAGATGCAGCAGATAGAAGTTTATGTTAACGGTACTTTAAGATACACATTTGCAGGACCTGATTTTACACAGAATATTTTCACGACCAGAAGATTTGACGGCTCAGGTATTCCTGAAGTAAATGCTGGCGACCAGGTAAGATTTATCGTTACAACCAGCTCTGCACAGTCTGAACAGGATATAGTTGCATGGCACTGGGGTAAACGCAACTTCGGATTCCACAGGGAACCGTTTGTTATGACAAGCGAAACACCGGGCGGCTTAGGCTGGGTAAGAACATATGAAAAAACATTCACGATACATATGGGACATCACCGCGGAAGGTTCAACGGATTTATCAGCTCATCAACACGCAAATCTTTGTATGATGATTCTCCGGTTGAATTTGCAAGTGATGCAGTCGGAACTCCATACAGAGTACTTCCATAAACCAAATCAGTGGATCTCTTCTCTGAAAGATAAACAGGTTCTATAGTCCTGTAAGATGTAAAACAGTAAATTACCTTCCGGTTATCCCCCCGGAAGGTTTTTTATTTTTCCTAAGGTATTAAATTTCAATAATTAAATTAGCACTATACAGTATAAGGGTTAATTATAATAGCTATTGTTTTACTATTTACTTACCCATTACAACTAACTATCTTCGCTAAGCTTTTAAGAAAATTAATTTTTCATAAAAAGGGGGAATTATGAAAATCAATTTAATCTTCAAGTTAATTATTGCTGCGATTCTTTTCTTCTTCATTACATTCACCACAACAGATCTTGTTTCGCAAAGCTGGACTGCACTTGGAACAGGCGCAAACAATTCTATTAATACATCAATTGTATATAACGGAGAGCTTATTGTTGGCGGAAACTTTACATCCATAGGTGGTATAGGCGCAAACCGGATTGCCAAGTGGAACGGCTCTTCGTGGTCGCAGCTTGGACTGGGAACTAACGGAAGCGTTTTTGCCATGGTGATATTTAACGGAGAGCTTATTGTGGCCGGAAGTTTTACACAGGTAGGCGGGGTTTCTGCAACAAGAATTGCAAAATGGAACGGCACTAACTGGCTGCTGTTCGGTTCAAATAACGGTTTTAACGATGATGTGCTTGCGCTTGCAGTATATAACAGCCAGCTTTATGCCGCAGGAAGGTTTACCAACTCAGGGCTTAACAGGATTGCCCGGTGGAACGGAACTGCATGGCAGCAGCTTGGGCTTGGATTAAATGAACATGCGCACGCATTAGCTGTTTACAGCAGCGAGCTTGTTGTTGGAGGTGCATTTTTAACAGCCGGCGGAGTTAGCACTAACAGAATTGCAAAATGGAACGGCTCCTCATGGTCATCCCTGGGACTTGGTATGAACAATGAAGTTTTTGCACTTGCTGTATTGAACAATGAACTGTATGCCGGCGGTGATTTTACACAGGTGGGGGGTGTTGGAGTGAACAGGATAGCTAAATGGACAGGAAGCTGGAGCAATCTGGG
Organism: Candidatus Tepidiaquacellales bacterium OLB5; assembly: GCA_001567545.1. GTDB lineage: Bacteria > Bacteroidota > Ignavibacteria > Tepidaquicellales > OLB5 > OLB5. The sequence continues at coordinate 3,186 of LLZO01000286.1, read as the reverse complement.
TACAGGAGTAAACGGTTCAGTTGATGCTCTTTTCAGTTACGGTAATTTAATTATTGCAGGAGGCAGCTTTACAAGCGCCGGCGGAGTTGGGGCTAACAGGATAGCTTCATGGAACGGTAATAACTGGTCAGCTTACGGAACAGGGATGAATAATGATGTTCTTTCTGTCTGTGTTTTCAATAATGTTATTTATGCCGGTGGAAGCTTTACAACAGCAAGCGGAACAACTGTAAACAGGGTAACACGGTGGAGCATGCCTGTGGCTATTGACCCGTCAGGAACTGAAATTCCCGCGGATTATTCGCTCGGTCAAAATTATCCGAATCCGTTTAACCCTGTTACGAAGATCAGCTTTGATCTGCCTTCGGCAGGATTAACAACTGTAAAAGTTTTTGATAACCTGGGCAGAAAAGTAAGCGTGATAGTTAATGAAGATCTTGAAGCCGGTTCATACGAAGTTAGCTTCGATGCATCTTCACTTTCAAGCGGTGTTTATTATTATGAACTTTCCTCAGGAAATTACAGGGATGTTAAAAAAATGATGCTGGTTAAATGATATAATCTATTTAATATTAATGGTTAATTGAAACAAACCCGGTCTTTTTAAAGACCGGGTTTTTTATTTCATGTATTTATAATTCCTGGATTAAGAAAAAAAGTTTTTATGTTAAGCAATTAACAGTTTAACCCAATCTTAACATATTATTTTTATGAGATTTATCATGCTTTTTAGTGATGTTTGTCATTGTTAGAACTTATAAAAAAAGTTAAATTTGCATTAAGGTTCAGTTCAGAAATTGTTAGCTTAAAAGGTAAGGAGCTGCAAAATGAGAACAATCAGACTTTTATCCGCACTAATAATATTATTCAGCATTACTTCTTTATATGCTGAGATACTGGATGATAAGGCATTACTGCTTAAGCTGTACAGCGAAGAAAAAATGGCTTACGACCTGTTCGGCGAATTTTATGACAGGTGGCAGCTAAATATATTCAGCGATGTGCAGCAAAGAGAAGCAAGGCATGTTTGGTGTGTTGAAGTAATAATGAACAAATACAGCGCAGCAATATCAGCCGGCAAAAAAAAGATACTTTATCATGATAAAGATACTGAATCTCTTTATAATGAGCTTTCCGTTAAAGGATGCATAAGCGACCTAAGCGCATTGGAAGCTGCAGCTTTCTTAAAAGAAAAATTCATCTCAGATCTGCGCACAAGAGCGCTTAATATTAATGACGGTTATTTATTAAAAGTAATTTTCCTGCTGGAAAAAGCTGCAAAAAGCCATTTTAAAGCATTTGTAAAAAGTATCAGGCTTTCAGGCTCAGAATATATTCCTGTATATCTCACCGGAGATGAGTTCAGCAATATCATGGCTGCTGATAAAAATATTGCAGGTAACTGAATTGTATGGTTTGTAAATACAAAGACCCCTGTTACGGGGTCTTTTTTATTGTACTGCATTAGTTGCCAGGCTTCACACCTGCCTGTTAATAGTAAAAGGCGGGTTTTTCTTTCCCGAAAAAAGTAATGTCCCCAGTCCTGCAGCTGCGAAAATAGTTCCGAAGCCGGTAAGAAATAAAGGCATGAACCAAAGGTTCATAAAAGCACCGGTCCTGTTATCATTAGGATCTGCAGGGTTATAATAAACTGTTTCTTTGTCGTTAAGTTCATATGCATCCGGACTTGTGTTTGTACCTTCAAACTCATATGTTTTTCCCTTTACTGTAAATTCAAATACAGGTGTAATACTTCTGTGCCTTTTTAAAACCTTCTTTACCCGGGCTTCGGTTTTGGCTGAATTGTTTATATAATCAATTGTAAGATAGCCCCACACCAATCCTCCACCAAGGATTATCAAGCCGATAAATATGAATGTTTTTGCTGCCATATTACTTTCGATATTCTGTGTGAATATTTTTAACAAAAATACCCCATCATTAGCTGCAGGGCAAGTAAATTTTTACATGGTTGTTTGGGAAAACGATCGGCAGAACTGTATTGAGTCGCCAAAAAATATAATATGAATTAAATTTTGTGAGAAGTTACTAAATTCATGAATATTTTTTGTTAGTTATTTATTGAAAATTTAGGGTATTTAACCCTATTTTACAAAAACGTATATTTAAAGATTATTTTTAAATAATCTAAAATTAAACAAATATCTCAAATTTATCAAATTATGCCGAATTTAGTACTTATCAGACACGGACAGTCACAATGGAACCTTGAAAACAGATTCACAGGATGGATAGATATACCGCTTTCGCCAAACGGTGAAGAAGAAGCAAGAATTGCAGGTGAAAAGCTGAAAGGAATGAAGTTTGACCATGCATTCACATCTGCTCTTATCAGAGCTCAGAAAACATATTCAATTGCTGCACAGGTTGCCGGATTCAATAACCTGGTTTGCGAAAAAGATGAAGCGTTGAACGAAAGAATGTACGGAGACCTTCAGGGACTTAACAAAGATGAGTGCCGTGAAAAATTCGGCAAGGACCAGGTTCATATCTGGCGTAGAAGCTATGACATTCCGCCTCCGGGCGGCGAAAGCCTTAAAAATACTGCAGAACGGGTTCTGCCATACTATTATAAAAGAATTGAACCGAAATTGCGCGAAGGTAAAAATATACTGATAGTTGCCCACGGTAATTCGCTGAGAGCTTTAATTATGCACCTGGAAAAAATGAGCGGCGAAGATATTATCAAGGTTGAAATTCCGACAGGCGTTCCGATTTTATACGAGCTTGACGATAATCTTAATATTTTATCGAAGAAAGAACTTTGATTTGGTTAATAGTTGATAATTGACAATTGACAGTTGAAATTTGGTTAACCTGTAAAGACGTGCCGCTCCGAAGGAGTCCGTTAGACTGGCAAGTCTCAAATAAAATAATTAAGATTGCTTCACCTGCTAAAGCAGGGTTCGCAAAAAAATAACTTAGCGTCTTTGCTCACTTAGCGGTTAATGTTTTTTGTTTTAAAATTATGACACTATACAACAAAGCACTGGATACGGTTCACGAATTTGTGAAAAATGAAAATCTGCGGAAGCACATGTATGCCGTTGCAGAAGCAATGAGACAATATGCCCGCAAATACGGTGAAGATGAAGATAAATGGGCTGCTGCAGGCTTGCTGCATGATTTTGACTGGGAAATTCACCCCACGGCAGAAGAACATCC
>LLZO01000285.1 GCA_001567545.1 Candidatus Tepidiaquacellales bacterium OLB5 | reverse complement strand
CCGAAAAATCCAAGCTCAGCCATTTTGGGAATAAGGTCCCGCGGAAATGTCATAGCCTGGTTATGTTTTTCAATTATTGGTATTACTTCATTTGAAACAAAATCACGGGTAGTATCCCGTATCATTCTTTCTTCTTCGCTTAAAAGTGCATCGATATTAAAATAATCTACGCCTTTATAATTTGTTGACATATAAGCAATCCCGCCTGCATTTTAAATCGCAGTTAAAGCCTATGCAGGCAATTCCTTTCTATTATTTTTGCCCGGTACAGTATTTTTAACCGGTAATTTATGTTCTTTGATGATTTCTTTATCCAGTTTTAAGCCGTTTAATATTTTTTTAAGCTGGTTTTTGTTCCCTTTAACAACAAGCTTGATATCTTTTGTCAGATATTTCGTTGAAACAATATCAGCATCCTTATGAAGCCTGTTAATTATCCTGTATGCTTCGGGATTTGAGGATGGTATCTTAATTTCAAGCTCTTCAATTTCAGCATGCATCATTTCGATTATTTTATCGAACAGGCTTGAAAGATTGATTCCCTTAAATGCTGAGATAAAAACGCTTTCGGGATATTTTTCCTTTAAAGTAAACATAAGCTCATGTTTGTTTTCTTCAACAAGCTTATCAACTTTATTGAATACCATAATCACAGGTTTAGTATCTGCGCCTATATCTTTCAGTGTTTCCTCTACTACCTGTATCTGGTCTTCGAAGCTTTCACTTGATAGATCCACAACGTGCAGCAATATATCCGCTTCAACAACTTCTGCCAGAGTGCTTTTAAACGATTCTATCAGGTCATGCGGCAGGTTGCGTATGAATCCAACAGTATCGCTGATAAGCACGGGCTGCGGCAGCTTTTCGCCGTTTATTTCCTTCAGCAGCTTGGTTGATGTATCAAGCGTTGCAAACAGCTTGTTTTCAACATAAACCCCGGCATCGGTTAGCTGGTTAAGCAGTGTGGATTTTCCCACATTTGTATAGCCTACAAGCGCGATCCTTGAAAATCCGGTGCGCTGCTGCCGCTGCGTTTTGCGCTGCTCTTCTATCTTTTTAAGACGTTCCTTAAGCATTGCAATTCTGGCTGCAATAAGCCTTCTGTCAGTTTCTATCTGTGTTTCACCGGGTCCCTTTGTACCCGAAGGCCCCCTTGTGCCAATTCCGCCTGCCTGTTTGGATAGATGTGTCCACTGCCTTGTGAGCCTTGCCTGCATATACTGCAGCTGGGCAAGCTCCACCTGGGTTTTTGCTTCGGATGTTCTGGCATTGGTTGCAAAAATATCAAGTATCAGCGCAGGCTTATCTACAATTTTGCACTTTATTATCTTTTCAAGATTCCTTATCTGTGTTGGTGAAAGTGAATTTTCGAATATTACAAGGTCAATTTTTTCTTCTTCAGCCTTCTTTGCAATTTCTTCTGCCTTGCCTTTTCCTATGAACAGTGAGCTGTCGATATTATCGCGCTCCTGGTAAACCTTATCAACAACAACAGCGCCGGCAGTTTGCGTTAAAAACTCCAGCTCCTCAAGGTGTTCCTTAAAAATTCTCTGCTTTACGGTTTTAGCTGTTGAAGATTTGGGAATAGTTGTACAGACAAGTATCGCTTTTTCTTCTTCTTTATGTGTTGTGTGTAACTTACTCAAATAATTTTTCTTTCTTTGCTTGAATACCGCTTATCATACTTGCGAAGGCAGGTAATAATGAGTGATTTAATATATCACCAGCTTACCTGAATCCTTATCAAAATAAAAGAACTTTGACGGCGCATTATACGGCAGTGTGCGTGAATCTCTGTTATCGCTTGCCGAAAAGTAAAATTTGGTATCATCAGCTCTTACATCAAACGGAATAGTAACTGTGTACTTTCCCGAATTCTTATCGTCAGTTTTATCAGTAAGCACCATTGGCAGTTCTTTGAACTCAGTGCCGTTAACTGAATAGAACATTTTAACCGATTCAGTAACAATTGTATTGTTTGAAGCAGCATAAACCGAAATGATTTGGGTCTCCCCGTTTTCTTTTATCTCGGGTTTATTGCTGAATATCATACCGTGATATAAAGCTGCATCGTATGCATTAACAAGACCCCACCCGTAAACATTGCCGGGTGAATCCTTTTTGTTAGCCGTCATTTTAAGCGCTTCTTTAACCTGGTCGGGGGTCAGTTCTGGATGTACAGAAAGTATCAATGCGCATACACCGGCAGTCAGCGGAGCTGAAAAAGATGTACCGCTGGTATATGAATAACCGGCAGTATCATATGTAAATGAATATGAAGCGGCTGCATAAACATCAACACCCATTGCTACTACATCCGGCTTTATTCTGCCATCGCTTGTGGGTCCGTTAGAGCTGAACACTGCAATTTTTCCGGAGCTGTCAACAGCGCCAACAGCAATTACATTTTCGCCGTCAGGCGGAGAAACTATCGAAGGCGGGTCTTTCTGGTATTCATTGCCCATCGAGTTTACAACAACAACTCCAAGCTTTGCTGCAAGATCAGCAGCCCTTACTATAAGCGTTGTTTTGCCGTTCATATCTTTGTATGAGTACTGGTTATGCGGCAGGTCGAACGGTTTGTATATCAGAGAGCTTGATACAACTTCCACACCCTGTGATTCCATCCATTCCAATGCTTCAAGCCAGTAGTCTTCTTCCACAGGAGTTTCAGACTCCCCTGCTTCTGTTTTGCTTAAATAAAACTCTACATCAAATGCAGGGCCTATCAGCTGTCCCGGGAAATATCCGCCGAGTGTAGACATAGTTGCAGTACCGTGACCGTCCTGGTCGTACGGGTCGCCCGGAATTTGGTTAGGCGGCTTTTGGTAATGAACTGAATCATCTTTGTTTATCCAGTCAAACTCATCTTTAACATTCCTTGTCATAAGCGCTTCATGCCTGCGCCAGTTAAAGCCGTCATCACACATACCGACGTTACTCCGTAACCGGTTATGCCTATGTTATGCAGTGAAGGAACTTTGATCTGCTCATTCTGCCAGTATGAATACCCGTAATCAAGCTTAGTTTTGGATAACGGGTATTTTACTGCATCATTTATTGTTTTACCTGACGGATGAATTTTTACATACTCTAAATATCCAACTCCTTCAATCTTATCCACAAACGGAAGCTGCTTAATTTTATCAAGCTTATCTTTTTTGCCTTAATGCTTATTGCATTAAGCCATTTTGAAACTGCGTGAGATTTTACTCCGGTTGATTTAACCTGGTCAATATAATTCCGGTTAACGGGAATATCATTATAATTCACTACCTGTTCAGGCGGCAGCACTTTTGACCTTCTCCACAAAGCTTTTTCTGTTAAGCCTGATAAGGCAATGTTATAGCCTTCAGTACCTTTTTCAAGTACAACACCGGGTTTATATTCTCCCTTATCCTTAAAATATATCCAGTACCTGTATTCAGTTGTTTCAGGATTCAGCTTCTGCGAAAATATGAATGGTGTTAACTGTACAGTTAACAAAAAAAAATATAATTATCTTAATTCTTACCAAGCTTAGTATAACTCCTGTTTATATAAAATTTCATTTTTAACATGCTTGTCATACCTGCGAAAGCAGGTATCCAGACATTGATCTTTAAATTACTGTAATGTTTGATAATCAATAATTTCATATTGAAGTTAATTCGTATTATTGATTTAACATTTATTAAATTTACAGTCTAGATTCCCGCTTTCGCGGGAATGACATTTTTCTATACCTATTGTTCATCTGCATGATATGAGCTGCGGACAAGCGGACCTGACTCCACATGGCGGAATCCCATTTTAATTCCCTGTAATTTATATTCCCTGAACATATCCGGATGTACATACCTTTGCACCGGAAGATGTTCTTTTGTTGGCCTTAAATACTGTCCTATTGTGATTATATCACAATTCACATCTCTCAGATCCTGCATAAGTGAAAATACTTCTTCATCAGTCTCGCCAAGTCCCACCATAAACCCGCTTTTTGTTATCAGTCCTTTTTCCTTGCCAGTCTTAAGCAGCTCCAGGGTTCTTTCATACTCAGCCTGAGGGCGTACAAAATGATAAAGCCTGGGTACTGTTTCTATGTTATGGTTCAGAATATCCGGTTTAGCTTTAATTACAAGCTCAAGCGCTTCACGGTTTCCTTTAAAATCAGGTATAAGCACTTCAACTTTACATTCAGGTGAAAGCTCGCGGATCTTATTTATTGTCATTGCAAAAATATCAGCGCCGCCAAGCTTCTGGTCGTCTCTATCTACACTTGTAATAACAGCATGCTTTAATCCAAGCTCTTTAACTGATTCAGCCACGCGGCGCGGCTCATCATAATCCAAAGCCTCCGGCTTGCCAAGCTTAACCGAACAGAAACCGCATGAACGTGTGCATACTTCTCCTAGAATCATAAATGTAGCTGTCCTGCGGTGCCAGCACTCAGCCATATTGGGGCAGCGCGCATCTTCACACACAGTGTTAAGCTTCTTTTTATTTACAAGCTCTTTTAGAAAGCTTACATTTTCACCGGTTGGAAGCTTAACCTTCAGCCATTCAGGCCTGCGGTTATTTTCAATATCAGGATTTTCAATTGAATGCTTCTTCTGATGCGTGTTTATATATTTTATCTGTACTAATTCTGGCATACTATTTTTTTCTTGAAGTAGCACAGGCATTCCTGCCTGTGTATTCTTATACAGCACAGACAAGAATGTCTGTGCTACTGCTTAAAAAGTTTAATTTACACCATAAACTTTCTTATAAACTATATTCCCAATCAACGGATATTTTTTCATTCCGCCTTTGTATGCAGAAATTGCATTTATAACAGCCAGTGCAACCGAAGCAAATATAAATCCGATAACCATTACTCCAAGCGCTAAAATTATGATTATCTGTAATGCGCCCATTTCAGGCGGACCTGAATGACCGGGTTTTATCAATCCTGCTGCCATTCCGGCAATTGCAACAAATATTACAAGCAAAACCAGCACTGCTGTGTATGCTATATGAAAAAATAAAGCCTGCAGTGAATGAAAAGTTGTGAACTTCGATTTATCTTTATTAACCAGCCAGAATATCAACGGTATTATCAGGCTGCCGAAAAACATTGAAAGATGGGCAAACATTCCCAGCATCTTTTCGTCATCTGTAAGATTTACTGTGTTATTGATTCCCTGTTCCATATACACTGGCATAAACTTTTTTACCTATTATGGGGTACATTACCATATTTCCCTGGTATGCTTTAATGCCCATATAAACCGAGTAAGCAATTGCTCCGAAAATTATTGCAAACAGTGTACCATAAAAGCCTATCATAGCTATGATAAAAAATACCGGCATTTCCTTGCTGCCTGTAGTAGAGGTAAATGCTCCCACTCCCAGGCCGCCTACAACTGCTATAATTACAAATGCAAAGATCCATACAATAAGAATTGCGATGTAGGCAATATGAAACCACAATGACTGCAGCGAATGGAACGTCACAAATTTTGATTTATCCTTGTTTGTTACCCAGAAAATTATTGGAAGCAGTATACCCCCTAAAAACAAAGAAAGATGAGCGAATAAAGATATCATTCGCTCATCTGATCTGATCTCGTTTGCATTTGGGGGCGTTCCGAATGAATTTGTCATATATATTAATATTTATTTTTAATTCAGACCAAAGCCCTCAGGGCGTAACAGTAATAAAATAATGAATTACTTTTTAAACAGTATAGTTCTCAAGGTATTCAACTACCTTCATAATGAACTTACCGCCTAGTGCGCCATCGATCAGCCTGTGATCGAATGAGAGCGTTAAATACATCATCGGCTTAATTACAATTGCATCGCCTTCTGATGTTTCAACTACAACAGGGCGCTTTTTAACTGCGCCTGTTCCCAGGATAGCAACCTGCGGCTGATTGATAATCGGTGTTCCGATTATATTTCCGAACACACCGTAATTTGTAATAGTAAAAGTACCGTCCTGTATCTCGTCAAGAGTTAATTTCTTAACTCTTGCACGCTTTGCAAGGTCAGTCATTTCCCTTGCTATGCCTGTCAAGTTCTTTGAATCTGCATTTTTGATAACCGGAACAATAAGTCCCCCGTTATCCATTGCAACAGCTATCCCTAAATTAATAAAACTCTTAACAAGTATATTTGTTCCGTCTATTGATGCATTAACCAGCGGGAAATCCTTTAAAGCCTTAACAACTGCTTCGCAGATAAACGGCATATAGCTTAATTTAAATCCTTCGCGTTTCTGGAAATCATCTCCAAGAACTTTCCTGGCTTTATCAACTGCGCTCATATCACACTCAGCAATAGCTGCTACATGAGGCGAAGTATGAATGCTCATTACCATATGTTCAGCCATCTTGCTCTGCAGAGTATCCATAGGCACAACGTTCACACCCGGCATATTGTAAAGATTCGTCAGGTCAACCGATGGCTTAATTTCAGGAGCTTTGTATTCTGCAGCTTTCTTTTCAACAACAACTGCTTTGGCAGTTGCAGGCTGTGTTGTTGCGCCCTGTGTTGCCTTCGGAGCTGCAGGCTGTGATACTTTGCCTGATTTTCTGTCTTCAACATATGCAAGTATATCCTGTTTCCTTACTCTTCCGCCTACACCAGTACCTGTGATTGATGAAAGCTCATCCATCGATACACCTTCTTTGGAAGCAATATTCAGCACTAATGGTGAGTAGAAACCTGAACCGCCGCCTGTTTTTGCCTCTTTATTTTCAGCAACCGGCGCTGTCTGTACTTCTTTTACTGGTTCAGTTGCTTTTTCAACCGGTTTCGGAGCTTCTTTGACTTCAGCTTTCGGCGCGCCGCCGGTTTTAACCTGTGCATTAGCCGCATCTGTTTCTATCCTTGCTACAACATCGCCTACATTTGCTGTATCACCTTCTGCAAAAAGAACTTCTACAAGGATTCCGCCTTCTGCTGAAGGAACTTCTGTATCCACTTTATCAGTCGATATCTCAAATAATGTCTCATCTCTGTCAATTTTTTCACCGGGCTGCTTATACCATTTAAGTATTCTGCCATCCATTATAGATTCGCCCATTTTGGGCATTACTATATCTACTAAAGCCATTATAAATACTCCGTATTTTTTAATTTTTTAACGAATTCAACAAAAATAGCTAAAATTTAAGGAAGTTGCAATTCAATGATTTTTATCGTTTATTAAAAATTATTTGCAGAAACTTTATAGAAATTAATGTTATTTTATTAATTAATTCTATCCATCTAAGCTAAAAGCAGCAATCAATTTGAAAAAGCTAATAATACTTACATTTTTAATTTCAGCAGGTAATTTTAATTCAGTTTTAGTTGCTCAGGATAGCACTGACTATCAAAAAAATGTACACATCCTGGGGATTAATGCAGTTAGTTCC
>LLZO01000284.1 GCA_001567545.1 Candidatus Tepidiaquacellales bacterium OLB5 | reverse complement strand
CAATTTTCGACACCGAATATAAAAATTTTGAACCAACAAAATTCAAGACTATTTTATTAAATAAATGCTATAATCATTATATATTTATAGCACATATGTAAGAAAAATTATGATTTTACAAAATATAACTTTTTTATATGTAAAAAACTTATTATAGATATTTATGACAAATTTTATGAATACAACTTATAACCATTTTAAATTAAACTTGTTCCAAAATACAAATTAGTTATGTCTTTAATATATAAAGACTGGGGAAAAAAGATTATTACCAAACCTGGGAACTGCAGAAAAAAATTCTCACTGAGAAAATTAACGGTAACAGGGATGACTTTTTATTAACCGTTGAACATAATCATGTTTATACTCTCGGCAAAACAGGCAGCCGTAACCATATACTTATCAGTGATGATGAAATGAAAACCAAAGGGATTTCTTATTACGAAATTGACCGCGGCGGCGACATCACTTATCATGGTCCGGGGCAGCTTGTTGTTTACCCGATACTTGACCTGAATAATTATTATAAAGATACTCACCGTTACTTAAGAGATCTGGAAGAAAGCGTAATTTTAACTCTTAAGGAGCTTGGAATCAATGGACACAGGGAAGAAGAATATACCGGTGTTTGGGTTGGCGAAGAAAAGATCTGCGCTATCGGCATAAAAGTATCAAGATGGATAACAATGCATGGAATTGCTTTCAATATTAATACAGACCTTAATTACTTTGATAAAATTATTCCCTGCGGAATATTTCATAAAGGAGTAACAAGTATTAAGAAATTAACAGGTATTGAAGCAGATTTTGATTCAATAAAACTTCAATTTATAAAAAATTTCCGCATTTTGTTTAATTCCAAATAATAACTTGAATTTTTGAATGAATTAAACGAAATTTGCATTTATACATAATAGACCTCATTTTATTGCAGTTTCCTTTAATTAGCTGCAGGAGGAATAAAATGATGCCTGAATGATTTTCAATTAAATTGCCATTTAAGCAATGCAGGGAATTTATGTTCGGCATTTATTATTCTGCTAATCTCATCACTACTGCATACTTATCAGGCTTCTGGTACCTATAAACAGAAATTAATACTTAAACGTGATTTGTTTTATTGCTATTATTTAACAAATTATATTAAGTTAATAAATTAATAAAAATTATTATAACATTAAAATAGTTTTTGAGTAACCGAAAAAGATCAAAAAATTTTATAAGGAGTATTTTATACAATGAAAAAAAATACAGGATTTCTGATACTTGCATTACTTGCAGTATCATCCAGTTTTGTAGGCTGGAACAGCTTTTCGCCTCAAAATAATACTTCTGCAATAACAGATTATTATTATTACCAAAATCAAAGATATTACCTTGACCACAAACCTGACCTTGTATACATAAAACTTAAAAGCATTATCAGCAGACAGCAATTTGAAAACATTATAGCACCTTATGGTACAATTCCTGCTGATTTTTCATTTGAAAAAAATGATATAAGGCAGTTCATTAAACTTAAAGCATCACTGGATAATACCTCAATTAATTCAGTTATAAACAATTTAGTCCAAAACAGTAATGTTGAATTTGCATCACCTGTATTCGGAGTTAAAGAAGGTTTAGGCAACAAAAACACACTAATTGGCTGTGAAGATAACATTATCCTCCAGTTTAAACAAAACTACAGCCGCCATCAGGTTAACCAGTATCTTGCTTCAAAAAATATGGTTATCATACAGCAGCTGGAGCTATCAGGCGGATTATCATATATAGTAAAAGTACCTTTTACACCGAACAAAACTTCTATTGATTTTGCAAATGAAGTATATGAAAGCGGAGCTGTAAATTATGCAGACCCCGGATTTTTCTATACAAACCTGCTTCAGATTGTACCAAATGACCAGTTTTTCCCAATGCAATGGTCTGCTGTAAACACAGGAACAAACATCCCGGTAACCGGAAACGGAACTCCGGATAACGATATGGGACTGGACAGCGCATGGGACCAAACGACAGGAATTCAGCAATGCAGAATTTCTGTTGTTGATTCGGGTATTGATACAGCACATCCTGATCTTTCTGCAAATGTAGTAAACGGTTACAATTTTAACTATTATGCAAATACTTACGGCGGTTTTGATGATTATGGTCACGGCGCTTCCTGCGCAGGAATTATTGCAGCATTGGGAAACAATACAATAGGTATTTCGGGTGTAGCCCCGAATGCAAAAGTATTTTCAGCTAAAATATTTAATGCTGCAGGAAGTACTACAACTTCTGCAATTACCAATGCAATGATAGGCGTAAGAACTTTCGGTAACTGCTGGATAAGCAGCAATTCATGGGGAGGCGGCAGCCCGATAAGCGCAGCAGATAATGCAATTTTAGACGGTGTAACTATCGGCAGGAACGGGAAAGGAATAGTTTGGTGCTTTGCCACCGGAAACGGAAATGGTTCATTAAGCTGGCCTTCAACCAATCCAAATGTTATATCTGTTGGCGGTGTAAGTCCCTGTAACCAAAGGAAATCACCATCAAGCTGTGATCTAGAAAGCTGGTGGGGCTCCAATTACGGAACAGGACTTGATATTGTAGCTCCATGTGTAAAAATTTATGCTACAGTTCAGGGTGGCGGCTATACAAGTACATTTAACGGAACATCAAGCGCTACACCAAATTGTTCGGGAGTTGCCGGTTTACTTCTTTCAAAAGATTCAACTCAAACATGGGATACTGTAAGAGCAAGAATAAACAGAACAGCACAGAAACGCGGCACTTACTCATATACTTCAGCCGGCCCGCTGGTTAATCTTGGAAATACCTGGAATAATGAAATGGGTTATGGTATAATAAATGCAAATCTCGCGCTGCAGACAGTGGGTCCTCCGGCAACAAACGATGTTGCTGTTGGTCCGTATTTAAGTTTTCCTTCACTATTTTTAATTAATAATGCTTATAATATCAGGTCAAGAGTTACAAATATCGGAACAAATGCGCAATCAAATATACCAATGAAATTTTTTATCAACGGTACGCAGGCAGGCAGCAGCACTATTACAAGCCTTGCCCCTGGAGCAAATGATTCAGTTACATATTCCTGGACACCAACTATTGCCGGTACATATACATTAAAGATATGCCATGGACTGGCAGTTGATATTAACAGAGCTAATGATACAGTTACGGCAGTTGTAACAGTATTGCCTTCCGGCACAACATTTAACCAGCAGCAGTGGTGCCGGAACGGACTGAACATACTTATTCCGTCACAGGGTTCTGCCCCGCGTGATTCAATTGAAGTAAATGTAGCAAATTCTTTTGATGTAATAGATGTTAATGTAATTATAGACACCGTATTTCATACTTGGGATGGCGACCTTACATTTAACCTTCGAAAAGGTACTGCAAATGTCAACTTCATTAACCAGGTCGGAGGGTCTGGTAATAATTTCATTAACTGCGTACTTAATGATTCTGCTGCTTCTCCAATTTCATCCGGAACTCCGCCATTCTCCGGAACCTGGAGACCATCTTCACCATTAACAGTATTGAACGGCCAGACACTCAATGGTTCATGGGTATTAGGTATAGATGACGGCGCTGCAGGAGACTCCGGTGTATTGAAAGCATGGTGCATACAGGTTACTTACAGAACACTTGTTGGCGGTATTGGATCGATTGAAATCCCGAATTATTTTTCACTTGCACAGAACTATCCGAATCCTTTTAACCCGGCTACACAGATCAAATTCTCAGTCCCAAAAGCTGTGAATGTATCATTAAAGGTTTATGATGTCCTGGGAAAAGAATTAGTTACACTGGTTAATGAAATGAAACAGCCCGGATTCCACACAGTGGAATTCAATGCTTCTAATCTGGCTAGCGGTATTTACTTTTATAGGATAGATGCAGGTGAATTCAGTTCAGTAAAACGAATGGTACTTGTAAAATAGTATTTATTTAGACTATTTATCATTATATAATATTTAATTAATAAAGGCGTCCCGGGGACGCCTTTATTACGGTTTTACTTTGTTAAAACCATTTTCTTGGATAATGATATATCTCCTGTAATTAATCTGTAAAAATAAACAGCAGATGGCAAATGAGACAGGTTAATGTTCCGGTTGTAATATCCATTTAACAGGTATCCCATATTTATGTTCATAACTTCTTTACCTGTTACATCAAAAATTTTAATTTCAGCAACTGCCGGTTCATGGATATAAAATTTAATAACAGTTACAGGGTTAAAAGGATTCGGGTAGTTCTGATACAGCTCTGTCTTATTCGGAATATTACTGCCGGCTGGGTTTATTCCGATAATATTTTCATTATACTTCAAGATAGTACCCCTGTCACCAAAAGCATAACCAATAGTTTCTGATAGGAATTTTACATCATTAATTTCTACGTTTCCCGGCGAATTTATACAGGTCCATCTTGTGCCGGGTTTCATGGAATCGAGGTTAACTGCAAATGCGCCTGAAAAATTCAGCGCAGCCCAAACTTCTGCCGGTGTTCTGAATGAAAAGCCCGTTGCATTACCCCAGCAGCCGGTTTGTTCATACGACCAGTTATTACCGCTGTTGGAAGAAACTGCATATATACTGCCAAGATCATAATCACCTCCCATCAGGGCAATACTGCCATTACCCCGGTAAAGTACCATACGGAGCGGTTCTGCAGCTACGCAGTAAGAAAACCAGCTTGTTCCTGCATTTGTAGTTTTTACAAAAATTCCCTGCAGGTCAAGCACTCCGCCGACTGCATAGCCTGTCAAATTGTTAATAAATAAAATATCTTCTTTTGGAAAAAGGTATAAACATCCTGTAGTATCTATATAACATTTCTTCCAGGTATTGCCTGCATCTGATGTTTTATAAATTTCACCGCTGAAACCGGAAACATATCCTGTATCATTATCATAAAAAAATATTGTATTTAAAATTGTTGTTGTATCAGGAAAGTAAGTTTTTATCCATGTATTGCCTGAATTGGTTGTTTTTATGATAAATGATTTATAAGTTGAATCAAATGAAAGAATCCAGCCTGTATTTCTGTTAATAAAAGAAAGATCTTTAAGCTCGCTGCTGTGAACACCCGAGGTTTGTACACTCCAGTTTAATCCTCCGTCAGTAGTATTAATTACAGTTCCCGAATCGCCAATAACCCATCCATATAATGAATCAACGAAGTGGCTTTTAGTCAGTTTTTTTTGAGTTGGAGAAGGATGCTGAAGCCAGTAAACCTGGGAAATTGTAATGAAATGAAGAATTAAAAGTGTAAAAATTATAAACAGGGATTTCAATATAGTTCTCATAAGTACAAAATAACTAAAAATAAAAAAAATTTAAGCATAAAAATAATATAGGGATAAAATAATCCGGCAGGATTAGTACATTAAATAAACTACAATAAGATATTCCTAAAATACGGTAGTAATATTATAAAAAATAAACTTGCTTTTTTGAACATAATAGCGTAAAATGCACGATTATAAATCACTTTTTAATTAACCAAACTAAAATCATTTGGGTGTAATTAATTTTATACCCAGGAGGAAATGATGAAATTTAAATCAACACTTTTAATTGTGTTTGCATTGCTGATTACCGGTAATGTATTTACACAGGATGTGCCGGAACATGTATGGAAAACACCTATGACTAAGGTTTATCCGACAGGTGAGTATTACAACTTACCCGAAGCACAGGATCAGGTTAACTACCAGAATCCGAACACTACTACCAGAGTGGTTAACACAGGACAGGAATTATTAGTACTTCCGCCTAACGTAAGACCATTCCCCCACACAGCAACTCAGAGTGAAGTTGATGCAACAACAATGAAAGGCAACGGCCAGCTTGTTTATGCATCATGGAACTCATATGGTCCCTCATTCTGGGGAACAGGTTTCTGTTTTTCAAACAACGGCGGAACAAGCTGGACAGGTAACTTCCAGATGTTCACTCCAAACAGCGGTGACCCCGCAACCATTATCTGGCCGGCAGGAAGCACCTGGGCTGGCAGGCTTGGATTATCAGTAATTCAGGGTTTTGGTTATTCAACCAATAACGGCTCAAGCTGGGTATTTGCAATGAACTTCCCAGGCGCATCAAGCTTTGATAAAAACTTCTCAGCAGTCGATGAAACAACAGGCAGCCCGTTCTTTGGACGCGCTTATACAGTTTGGACAAATTTCGGCGGCACTTATGTTAACAGAATAGTTGGTTCATATTCAACAGATGGCGGTCAAACATGGTCAACAGCACAGCCTGTATCACCGGTTCCGGCTGCAGGACATCACCAGCAGGGATGCGATATCAGGGTTGGTCCCGGCGGCGTAGTTTATGTTGTTTGGGCTCACTGTACAACAAACGGACAGAACTCAACAGAAGATCATTTGGGATTTGCTCGTTCAACCGATGGCGGTGTTACATGGGTTAACCAGACAAACACAGCTGTTGACGTTCATGGTATCCGGGCTTCAAACTTATTCAATGGTATCCGCGCAGCAGGTTTCCCGCGTTTAGCAATAGATATGACTGGCGGCGCACGTAACGGATGGTTATATGCAGTTCTTGCAGAAAAGAACGGCGGTCCGCTTACACTTGATGTTGCAGACATTACGATCTGTATCTCATCAAACGGCGGTACAAGCTGGTCACACTCAAAAGTTAACCAGGATCCCAGCAATGGCAGGTACAACTATATGCCTTCAGTATGTGTAACACCTGATGGCGGTGTTAATGTAGGATATTACGATCAGAGAAATACAAGCGGTTTTGTAACAGAATTCTGGATGTCACGTTCATTAAACGGCGGCGCTACTTGGTCTGATGTTGCTGTAAGTGATCATACATTCACACCTGCTCCGATCCCCGGTTTAGCAGGCGGTTACCAGGGTGACTATACCGGTATCACTTCTTCATCAGGTTCAGGAAAGATCTATCCTTTCTGGGCTGATAATTCATCAGGAATTTACCAGGTTTGGACAACAGGTATTACCTACGGTCCTCCCCCGGCAAATGATGTTGTTGTAGGTCCGTTTTTAAGCTTCCCGGGTTCATTTGTAGCTGGCAATACCTACCAGATTAAAGGTAAAGTTACAAACGGCGGAACAAACAACCAGACAAATTTACCGATGAGATTTTCGGTTAACGGTACTTTACAGACTACAAATACAATTTCAAGCCTGCCTTCAGGAGCTGTTGATTCAACTACATTTTCATGGACTCCTGTAGCTGGTTCCTATACACTAAGAATATTCAGCGGCGCAGCTGTTGATGAAAACAGGGCTAACGATACAATTACTGCGCCAGTTACTGTTATGCCGGCTGGTACTGTATTTAACCAGGGCCAGTGGTGCAGGAACGGATTAAACATCCTCATTCCTTCACAGGGTTCAGCTCCTCGCGATTCTATAGTTCTTAATATCGCAAATACATTTGATGTTGTTGACGTAAACGTAAGAATTGATACTGTTTTCCATACATGGGATTCAGACTTAACATTTAATTTAAGAAGAGGCGCTGCTAATGTTAACATTATAAGCGCAGTTGGCGGTTCAGGCGATAACTTCATAAACTGTGTTCTTAATGACTCAGCTGCATTACCTATTTCTTCAGGCACAGCTCCGTTCACAGGTACATGGAGACCCTCAAACCCGTTAACAGGTCTCAATGGACAGACGCTCAACGGTTCATGGGTTCTTGGTATAGATGACGGTGCTGCAGGTGACTCTGGTGTATTAAAAGCCTGGTGTATACAGGTTACTTACAGAACACTTGTTGGAGGTATCGGAACAATAGAAGTACCGAACTACTACTCATTGGGTCAGAATTACCCGAATCCGTTCAACCCGGCAACTCAGATCAAATTCTCAGTTCCAAAAGCTGTGAATGTATCATTAAAGGTCTATGATGTACTGGGTAAAGAAGTAGCAACACTTGTAAATGAAATGAGACAGCCAGGATTCCACACTGTGGACTTCGATGCTTCGCATCTTGCAAGCGGAATTTACTTCTACAGAATTGATGCAGGTGAATTCCAGTCAGTAAAGAAAATGATGTTAGTAAAATAACGAAGTTATTTAGCAATCCTGCTTTGCAGGACTGTTAAAATAATTCAGTAATAAACAATATTTTAAAAGAGGTTCCGTTTCAGGAACCTCTTTTTTTATTACTGTTAATGAATTGAATATTACCTTAACAATGAATATTTTGTATCTTTCCCATTAAAAGTAATTTATAAATTTATGAAATTTCCAAAATTTTTACCAATTCTTTTTTTATTTTTCTTCTCAGTTTCAGTTTATTCTCAGTTTATGAACGCTGGAATTTCAACAAGGCTTTATAACAGGTTGAATATGACAGGAAATAATGATTATGTTAAAGTAATGATAGTCCTGAAAGAGCAGGTTGATATTACAGCTCTTGACAGGCATTTATATGAGATAAATGCTTCGGCTGAATACAGGGCAAAAACAGTAATTACTGCCTTAATGGATAAAGCTTTCACAACACAGGCACCTCTTTTAAACTTTCTGGCATATCAAAGCACTACCGGAAATGTAAAAGCATATAAACCTTTCTGGATAACAAATTTTATCTGGGCTGAAGTAAAACCTGAGGTTGTTTATCAGCTTGCCGGTAACCCTGATGTATCTGAAATGGATATTGATGCAGAGCTTGATTATGACAGACCTGTAGCCATTGAGCCGGCAGGAGAAAAAGATGCAAGCTCTGAAGTTGGCTTAAGGGTTATCAATGCGCATAAAATGTGGGAAATAGGAATTACTGGCTCCGGCAGGCTTGTTATGAATGATGATACAGGTGTTGATGGAAATCACCCTGCCCTGAATTATAAATGGAGAGGTACTACCGGTCCATGGTATCATGCATGGATAGATCCCGCAGCAGGTTCACAGTTCCCCAGTGACTGTGATAACCACGGTACACATACAATGGGTATCATGACAGGAAGAGCCGGAACTGACACAATCGGTGTTGCACCGGCTGCAGAGTGGATAGCAGCAAAAACCATTTGCGCTGGCAACGGAACAAGCAACCATATGACTGCTTGGCAGTGGGCAATGAATCCCGACAGTAATGTTAATACAATTACCGATATGCCTGACGGCATTGGAAATTCATGGCATGACCCTACAGGTGTTCCGTCAGGAGGTGACTGCACAAGTACAATATATCTAAATGCGCTGGCTTCTATGGAAGCTGCAGGGATTGCAATTGTTTTTTCCTGCGGCAACTCAGGTCCCGGGGCTTCAACCATTACAAGACCAAAAAATATCAATGTTACATTAATAAATTCATTTAGTGTTGGAAATATTAACGGAAATTCTTCTTATCCGTGGCCAATTAATAATTCATCTTCACGCGGACCCGGTTATTGCGGAAATACCGGTAAGTTCAGATTTAAACCTGAAGTTTCAGCACCCGGAACAAGTGTAAGGTCAAGCATCAGGAACGGAGCTTATGCCAATTTAACAGGTACCTCGATGGCATGTCCGCATGTAGTAGGGTCCGTTACATTGTTAAGGCAGGCTTTCCCTAACGCAACAGGCAAACAATGCCTGGAAGCATTATACTGGACTGCTCATGACCTGGGTACACCCGGAGAAGATAATGCTTACGGTATGGGTGTAATTGACGTATGGGCAGCTTATCAATACATGAAAAACAATATTACCAGGCAGCAAAATATTTTAATTCTGGATAACGCTACTAATTATGATACTGTAAATGTGTATTTTGGAGGTACTATCACAGATGTAAACTTCACAATGAATGCATTGACACATTCAAAAACCGGTGATGTTGAATTTTCAGTAAAATCACCTGCAGGTACAGAAGTTATTCTTGCAAGCAGAAGAGGCGCAACCGGTGACAACTATATAAATACAATATTTAATGATTCGGCTGCAAACCCTATTTCATCAGGCACACCTCCGTTTACAGGATCATTCAGACCGGAAAGTCCGTTAAGCGTATTTAACGGTCAGAATCCGATGGGTAACTGGATCTTCAGGGTTAATGATAATGCTTCAAGCGATACCGGAAGAGTTATGAATTATGTAATTAATATCAGGTATGACGGGGTGACGGGTATTTCAGGAAATACTCAGCCACTGAATTATAGTTTAAGCCAGAATTATCCTAATCCGTTCAATCCTTCAACTGGAATAAAATATTCGGTACAAAAAGAAGGATATGTAAAATTATCAGTTTTTGATATAACAGGTAAAGAAGTAATAATACTTGCGGAAGGCGTAAAGAAAGCGGGACTGTATGAAGCAATATTTAATGCAAACGGATTAGCAAGCGGAATTTATTTCTATTCTCTTGAAGCCGGTGATTATAAAGAAACACGCAAAATGGTACTTATTAAATAAATTCAGATTAAAGCTTATTTTAATAACAAAGGGGCTTTACAGCCCCTTTTGTTTATTTATCAACTATTTTTTCATCAGCCTTTTTAGTAATTCAAGGTCATCCTGTGTTGTAATTTTCATATTGCTGCGCGAACATTCACTTACCCTAACAGTAAATCCGGCATGCTCTGCCATTGCAGCTTCATCCGTGTAATCATTTCTTTCTCCTGCTAGTATATATGCCTTGCTTAACACTTCATACCTGAATGCCTGCGGAGTCTGAACAAGCCAAAGGTCATCTCGTGGAATGGTTTTTTCAACAGTTGACTTGTTCACTTTCTTAACGGTTTCAGGTATCTTTACAGCCGGAATAACTTCTCCGTATTTAGATGATTCGCTGATTATTTTATCCAGGTCTGCTTTGGTTAAATTTGGTCTTGCAGCATCATGTATAAGTATAATATCATTCAAACCCGCTACAATCTGATTAAATGCATTCTTAACAGAATCAAACCTTGTTTTGCCGCCTTCAACCATAGCTTTAAGCTTGGTAATTTTATGTTTAGCAGCAAGTGAATGAAGATAGCTGAAAAATTGAGGCATAGCTGATATATAAATACTTTTAATATCACTGCATTTCTGGAATTTTAAAAGTGAATGCAGTATCACAGGTTTACCATTAAGTAATAAATATTGCTTGGGTTTTGTTCCGCTGCTGTTTTTATACCGCGAGCCTGAACCGGCTGCAGTAATAATTACGTGATAATTTCTTTTTTTAGCCATTTTTAAATAAAAAATACCCCGCAATAGTTTTTGCGGGGTAATATTTATCAGTAATAATTCATTTTATCAGATATAAAGCATAGAATCGCCGTAACTGTAAAAACGGTATTTATCCTTTACAGCTTTTTTATATGCTTTCATAACAAGGTCTTTATCACTGAAAGCACAAACCATCATTACCATTGTAGACTGCGGGTTATGAAAATTTGTTATAAATTTATCCACAACTTTAAGTGTCTGCGGCGGGTAAATGAACTTATCTGTCCACCCTTTGCCTGAACGTATAAACCTGCCAGCTGTAGTATTGGCTTCAAGAACCCTTGCTACTGAAGTTCCGCATGCAATGATCTTTTTCTTGTTTTCAATGGCGCGGTTAACTTCTTCTGCGGTGTAATCGGGAATTTCAAAAAATTCAGAATCCATGCGGTGTTTTGTAAGGTCTTCAACTTCTACATTGCGGAATTTTCCCAAACCCACATGCAGTGTAACGGGAAGCAGGTTAATACCTTTCTTCTCGATTTTTCTTAACAGCTCTTTTGAAAAATGCAGCCCGGCTGAAGGAGCAGCAACTGACCCGATATTTTCTGCAAAGACTGACTGGTAATTTTCTCTGTCAGAATCAGTTGATTCTCTTTTAACATATTCCGGAAGCGGGGTTTTTCCAAGTTTATCGATATATTTCTGGAAATCTCCCCTGTAATTAAAGCGGACTATCCTTCCTCTTGAGGTAGTATTGTCTATTACTTCACAATACAGATTCTTAGTAATAAAAATTCGGTTGCCAATTCTTACTTTTCGGGCCGGGTCAACCAGGACATCCCATATATTTTCTTCCTGGCTAAGCTGCCTTAAAAGAAAAACCTCTATCTTTGCATTGGTTTTTTCTTTGGTGCCAAACAGCTTAGCGGCAAATACTTTGGAATCGTTTAGAACAAGGCAGTCGCCTTCATCCATATAGTCGATGATATCTTTGAACTTTTTATTTTCAAGCTCCTTGGTTTTCCTGTTGATAACCATAAGCTTTGCTTCATCCCTTGGCAATTTTGGGTGCTGGGCAATAAGGGTTTTTGGTATCGAAAATTTAAAATCAGTTGATTTCATTTATGCTTTCTAATGTATCTTTCTTAATTCTGTTTTTATCAGTTAAGTCCTTTAAAAATGCTTCTGCCGGGATATACTGCATACTCGCCAAGCTCTTCTTCTATCCTTAAAAGCTGGTTATATTTTGCAGTCCTGTCAGTTCTTGAAAGAGAGCCGGTCTTTATCTGGCCTGCGTTGGTTGCAACGGCAATATCTGCTATTGTAACATCTTCGGTTTCACCGCTGCGGTGGCTTATTACATTTGTATATGCATTTGTTTTAGCAAGCTCTATGGTTTCAAGTGTTTCGGTTAAAGAGCCTATCTGGTTCACTTTTACAAGTATGGAATTGCAGATACCTGACTCTATCCCTTTTTTAAGAATTTCTTTATTGGTTACAAATACATCATCTCCTACAAGCTGTACCTGTGAGCCAAGGGCATCAGTCAGCATTTTCCATCCGTCCCAGTCTTCTTCGCCCATTGCATCTTCCATTGATATAATGGGGAAATCCTTTACCATCTGCTTATAAAGCTCTACCATTTCTTCGGATGATTTTGACGGCTCGTGTGATTTATAAAAATCATATTTCCCTTTGTTCCACATTTCGCTTGAAGCAGCATCAAGTCCAAGATAAATATCCTTTCCGGCTTTATATCCTGCGCCTTCAATTCCTGCAATAATAACTTCAAAAGCTTCCTGATTTGTTTTCAGAAAAGGTGCGAATCCCCCTTCATCACCTACGGCAGTATTCAGATTCTTTTTAGTCAGAACATTTTTAAGGGAATGAAAAACTTCTGTTCCCATTCTTAATGCCTCACGGAAGCTTTTTGCGCCAGCGGGTATTATCATGAATTCCTGGAAGTCTAGATTGTTATCAGCATGTTTACCGCCGTTAATAATGTTCATCATTGGCACAGGAAGCACTTTGGCATTTGTTCCGCCAATATACCTGTAAAGCGGAAGATTGTAATACAATGCCGAAGCTTTTGCTGCTGCAAGCGATACGCCCAGCACAGCATTAGCTCCAAGGTTAGATTTGTTCTTTGTTCCGTCAAGCTCAAGCAAAATCGAATCAAGCTTAAGCTGGTC
This sequence comes from Candidatus Tepidiaquacellales bacterium OLB5, assembly GCA_001567545.1. Classification (GTDB taxonomy): domain Bacteria; phylum Bacteroidota; class Ignavibacteria; order Tepidaquicellales; family OLB5; genus OLB5. The sequence continues at coordinate 21 of LLZO01000284.1, read as the reverse complement.
TGTGGGATCAATATCTATAAG
>LLZO01000283.1 GCA_001567545.1 Candidatus Tepidiaquacellales bacterium OLB5 | reverse complement strand
ACAGAGCTTTTAAATTATGTTTATGTAAATAACAGCTATAATGTGCTTGTTAAAGGATGTAATGCGGTTAAAACAGGCAGTGCCGGATTTACAGCAGGTATTATTGCAGAATACTGCTCCGCAGGCGGGGTTGTAATTTGTGATAATAACATAAACTATGTTAATACAGGTATATCTTTGCTGCAATCAAGCGAATACATTGCACGCAATGTAATTACAGGCTACAGCAATACAGGTACAGGAATATACTTAGATAACTCCAACGGAACAATTGAATACAATACAGTAAATAACTTTCAAAAATCAGTTTACGGTTCGTATTCATCGCCATACCTGCTTAAAAATACACTGATTGATGCATATATAACAAATATTGACCTTGTAAACAGCTCTATCCCTGTAATGAAGCCAGTAATATCATCATCAACTTTAAGATGGCTTGGAGGCAATAATACAATAACAAGAGCTACCCCCCCCCTCAATATATCAGTGGCATAAGGTTTGCTGACTGCTATCCGCTAATTGACTCAGGATATAATAAAATCATTGTAAATGGCTCAGATTACCTGAACGGTAATTTTACATTCTTATACACAGAAGTACCTGCAAGAATAAACTACTGGTATGATAATCCGCCGAATTCATCATTGTTCGATATATCAGGCGGATATGCTGATTACAGCAATCCGTTCAATGGTACAAGCCTTCCGGCTACAGACGGATCAGAGTTAAACTCAATTGGCTGGGGTTTATATGATACAGTATTTACCAAAACACTTGGCGATAATCCCACCCCTGAAGACCTGTTCACACAGGCATACACAGAAGAAATGTCAGGTAACTACACAGATGCTATAACACACTATAAAGAAGTAGTAAGCAGTTATAAGACAAGCCAGTACGCCCCGGTAGCTCTTGCAAGAATATTCAACTGCCTTGAAAAATCAAGGGCAAATTTATCTCAATATTATACAATACAGGGATATTATACAAATATTCAAAATAACTCAGCATATCCAAATACAACAAGAGAGCTTTCAGAAGATTTTAAGATAAAATCAAAGGTAAAACAGTTTAACATAGAAGAAGCAATCAGCGACTATGAAACGATATACCAGAACAACCAGAACAATGCAAAGGGTATTCATGCACTTATAAACAAGTTAAGCCTGCAAAGAATGACATCAGGTGATGCACCGAACGGAAGTATGATAAACTATACAGAACATAAGCGTGGAATACTTTCACTTATAACAGGAAAAGACTTAAAGAATACCAATACAGCAATAAACAATCAGCCAAACCAATTCAGGCTGCATCAGAATTATCCGAACCCGTTTAATCCGACAACCAGTATAAAATATGACATTCCCAAAAGTTCACAGGTAACAATAAAGGTATATGATATACTTGGCAAAGAGGTATTCAGTTATAACGAATACAAACTTGCGGGCAGTTATGAGGTTAAGTTTGACGGGAGTAATCTTGCGAGCGGGATGTATTTTTATCTATTAAAAAGCAGAGACGTCCCAGCGGGACGTCTTTACAGAAACGAAGAAGATGGTTTTATTAAAGTAAGACCCCACTCGTCCGGCTAAAACCGGACACCCTCCCCGAAGGGGAGGGTGAAAGCAAAAGTGAATTAGCCTGCTGATAAATCAGCAGGCTTTTTGTTTTTCATTTATTTAATTTTTATTGTACTAAATA
>LLZO01000282.1 GCA_001567545.1 Candidatus Tepidiaquacellales bacterium OLB5 | reverse complement strand
AAAAAAACCCATCTTTAAAAGATGGGTTTTTTATTTAACGGAATAAAATTATTCTAATTTCCCCCGCGGAATTCTGTATCAACTACATCAAATTCACCCGGGTATGTTATTGGTCCAAAAATGGTTTTCACTGTGGGTCTGACCTTAAGTGTTACCCTTGATGATGAACCGTTCCTGCCGCCAAGAGCCAGTGCAAGATTTATGAGGTCGTTATACTGCCCGTTCGAGAAGAATTTCAGCAGGTCAAAGCTCATTAAGATGGGTATATTGGTTGACTGCCCTACTCCGGGAACATTTACATTGCTTACATTGCCGTTAATTGTTTCTTTGCTGTCAATAAACAGGCGCCAGGCCATGTTTTCTATTACTGCGCTGGATTGTTTTGTTCCGCCTGTTCCGTCATTCGGATTTTTCGCCAGAACGTTCAGTGTAAACTCCACGGGCAGCTTGCCTGATGTAAAAGCAGCCAGCAGGTTTGCCGCATCAAGAACACCGATACTTGATATAGAAGCGAAATTCGAAAGCGGCACACTTGCCACTTTCATTCCGGTAACTTTATCCAGCTTGAACTGAAGACGCTGAATATTGGTAATGGCATCCATTACACCTGAGCAGCCTAAATTCATAAAAGCAAAGCTTAAAAGGAATGCACTTAAAAATGCTTTGTAAAATTTTTTCATTGTAGTTATATATTTAATTTAACTTTTCCTAAAATCCGAATAATAATCCGGCATTTATCTGAATAGTAACTATTGACCTGTCATTACCAACCGGGTGTTTACTGTTTGTTGCACTGTAATTCGGGTCAGCAGCATCGTTTAAGCTTGTGTAAGCATCATTCCTGTCATTTGAACTTGTTAATCCGTCATAGCTTTTGCCGAACAGGTTTATCAGGTTATATCTTAAGCTGAGATCAAGCGTGAACTGTTTACCGAATGCTATTTCAGAACCGATCGCAAAACCAAGCCCGGTACGGGATGCTGATTTAATGCTTTTTTCTCCTGATGAAACCTCAGAAGTACCCTGGAAATTATATGTACCGCTGATGCTTGTGAAGAGTACATCTATACCGCCGTATGGTTTCACCGGGCTGCCCGGTACAGGAAAGCTGAACTCAGTTCCCAGAGTAAACATAAAAAGATTTTGAGTTATTTCTACCGTGCTGTTGGACTGGCTGGGATTTGCAATTCCATTGTTATCCAGTGATGCATAGCTGACTGAAAGCCTCCCGTTAAGAGGTCCAAGCAGTACTTTACCCATTACGCCGTAATTTAATCCTGAACGCATTCCGTATTTTGTGCCTGCATAAAAATCCTTTGCGTCTCCTCCAAAATCTACAGTTGGTGAAGTTAAGCCAACCAATGGACCAAGCCTGATACTTATCTGAGACTTTGCCGGTAATGCTGATAACAGAATTAATATAGTAAATAACAGTGCGGATTTTTTCATTGGATTATTAATTTTAGTTATATAAAGATAAATAAATTAAAAATGGCATTCAAAATAAATTTGAATGCCATTTATATTTATTATTTTTACCAGGCAGGCCAGAGATTATTAACCGCGTCAAATAACGGGACCGAAGAAAGCAGCTTAAACGGGGTACCCCCGGATGAAGGAACAATATAAATATTCCCGTTAGTGCCTGTAAATCTTGTATATGCAAGCAAGCCCCCATTTGGAAGCCATGTCGGATATCTTGAGTTTATTCCGGCTTCATTTACAACATCAACCGGATTTCCGCTTGCCGGATACGGCAGGCTAACGATCATCCAGTAATTCCCTGAAGTTTTATCTGATTCAAATATAATCCTGTCGCATGCGGGCGACCAGGCAGGATAACCTGAATTATTCGGATTATAAAAATTGGCATTGTTATTTGTATCCAGCGGGTCAATAATATAAACATCATGATCTGTTGATGTTGCGCTGGACTGGTATTCGTATGCTATGCGCCTTACTGAAATTTTTGGCGACCATTTAGGATTATATTCATCTGCATCGGTAACTTTTACAGGCCTTGGATTGGAAACCTGGAAACTGCTTCCGGAACCTGTCACATCACCAATATACAGGTCTCTTGAATCAGATGAATCAATAATTGGCGAGTTAGCATTATCTGTTCTCCTGTCCCAGATTAAATATGTTCCGCTGGGTGAAAATGACGGGTTATTATCCCAATTTCCGTTTGATGAAAATAATTTTCTTGGATTTTCAGAAATACTGCTGTCAATGCTGCCGTCAGCTTTAAAAAAGAACGCATAGATTTCCTGGTTATTGCCGTCTGTACGCGAAAATACCAGTACCCTGCCGTCAGGCGACCAGTTTGACTGTTTATCATCCTGGGTGTAAAATTCAGTCAGATTAACCGGGTTAGTCTGATAAACAAGATTGGTTGTTTCCAATACTCCGCCTGATGTGACCTGAGCTAAAAAAATATCATAATTCCCGTTGAAGTTTGATGTAAATGATATAAATTTTCCGGTCCTGGTCAGGTCTGAAGAATTAGCATTACCCGGATCATTAACTGTTGTATCATCACCGCATCCCCATAATCCGGAAAGTATGGCAGAAAATAATATTATTATTGTTACAAATATTTTTTTGTTCATATTTATTGTTTATTTATTTCTTTAATATATATTTGCCCCTTTTAAAATTAATCAGGAATTCCATTCCTGTCGTTATCAACAAAAATTTTAAAATTATTATTGATATTGTCTTTGATATTGTTTTCAATATCGCTGTGGTTTGCCGGGTCAGATGGATCAAGATAAGCATTGTTTTTTATAAACCAAATATACGGCATTACTTTTAAAGTAATATTGCTTTTTCCTGACGCGCTGACCTGTAATGAATTTGTAAATGATAATTTCTGATGAGCTGATTTATCAGATTTATATACAAAAGGTATTGCATTAAATGATCCTTTAACTACAACAGAATACCTTCCGTTTACATCTTCAAAATCAGGGTCCGGCACAGGTTCGTTATTTTCAAGCTTGTGTACCATGAACCTTACTTTATCATAAGTACCTGCCGGAATGAATCCGGTGCTGACTATATTAATATTCGAATTCAG
>LLZO01000281.1 GCA_001567545.1 Candidatus Tepidiaquacellales bacterium OLB5 | reverse complement strand
AAGGCTGCTGAAAATTTCCTGAAATTATTTTCCCCTTACGGGAAAAGAACTCATCCCGCTTTGCGGGATTCAAACAGCTTTTCCCGTGTTGTATCTGCTCAAATAATTTCCGGGCGGAAATTTTCAGAGGCCGAATAAAATCAAAACATACTCCTAAACCGTTGAAACGGTTAGTAATCAGCAATGCTGAATTCACGATGAAGCAAATCCTTCAACTTCCGGCTGGCGGTATTTAAGCAGCTTTTGGGTGAGCATAATTTCATACGGCGCGGTGTAAAAATCAGCTTTGTAGCGCCAGCTTCCCATGAACTGCAATAATGATCGTTTCCACCCCCTTATTTTCAGATCGCTGTTGGTCGGGTACCGCGCATTGAGTGTCTTTTCAAAATTCCTTATCATTTTAAAGTGCTGGGGCTTAAGCCAGGGGGTGAGGGGATTTTTCCGCAGGTCAAAGTTCTGCCATTTAGGTGAAACCCACTCTTCGAGTGATTTAGGATAATCGAATCCCTTTAATTTTGCTGCAAGAGACATTTCTGAATCTTCGAAATTTACAGGTGAATAAGTATAAATTACAATTTCTGCTGCGGGATTAATATTTTTAATTTTTTTTATGAACATCAGGTCCTGTTCAATATCACGTGTAACATTTTCGGTTGGATTTCCCAGCACAAAGGAAAGCTCCGGCACTATGCCGTACTTTTTTGATTTTTCCGCAAGATCAAGCAGTGTCTGGGCATTCTGCGTTCCGCCTTTGTGCATAAGCTTTAGGAGCTCATCATTGCTGGTTTCAGCGCCGTAGAAAATCATTTTGCATCCGGCATCAGCCATCATCTGCCATGTTTCATCGGAAAATTTCATCACCGTATCAGGTCGTGCTTCGCCCCACCAGCCTATGCCCAGTCCGTTTACCGCCTTGGCGAAATCATACACGCGTTTTTCTGCCACAAAAAAATTGTTATCGTGGAACTCCACCGCACCGATGTTGTATTTTTCCTTCAGGAAAATTATATCCGATGCAGTTAGCTCGGCACTTCTGCCCAGCCATTTACCTTTGTAGATGCCCGCTACGGCGCAGAATCCGCACAGGAACGGACAGCCAACACTTGAGTGGTAGCCGATAGTCCGGGGTCCCAAATATGTTCTGCCGATGCTCAGGTATTTATCAACATCTACCCTATGGTATGGCAGCCTTGGGATAAGATCTGGGTCAATAGGCTCTGCTTTAACATTATGCAAGATCGATCCGTTATGCTTATATGATAATCCCGCAATTTGTTTAAGCTCTTTTGCGCCGGGTTTAGCTTCGAGGGAATCCAGCAGCTCTATAAATGAATATTCAGCATGACCCTTTAGGACGAAATCAATGTAAGGTGATTTTAACACGGTATTCGGATGCATCGAGGGGAAGTATCCGCCCCAGATAATTTTTACATCCGGGAAGCGGGTTTTAATTTCCATTGAAATTGAATATGCACCGCGTAGCTGCATAGCGGGCATTACGGTGATGCCGATGTATTTAGCTCCGTTCAGTATGAGCTTAGCAAGCTCATTTACTGCATTTACCCTCAGATTTTCATCTATAATAGTATAATCATACCTGCCTTCGAGGAAAGCCCCGAGGGTAAGCAGTGAATTGGGGACACGGAAGCCCCAATTTGCCGATTTTGGATTTACGAGCGCTATCATAGAGCAACAAATTTAACAATATAAGAGCAATAAAAAACCCCGAAAGAATTCGGGGTTTTTATAGAATATATTAAGGATTTTACTACTTTAGAAATAACATTTTTTTTGAATCAATAAAACTACCAGCTTCGATTTTGTAGATATACAGACCGGTTGCCACAGAAGATCCAAAATTGTTTGTACCATCCCAAATCACCGATTTGTACCCGGCATCCTGATTTTCATTTACCAGAGATTTTACAATTCTGCCTAAAATATCGTAAACTGTAATTTTTACATTCACATTTTCCTTTAAACCATATTGAATCATTGTTGAAGGATTAAACGGATTCGGATAGTTTTGGGTTAGAGTATATTCTGCAGGTATATGATTTGTTTTGTTTATTGAACTGATCATGGTTTTTTCATTCGTAGAAACAAAACCAATATCATCTTTTTTATCATCACTTGCAGTTATTTTCGCAACAAATGAAGAACCTGTCTTTGCATGAAATCCATCTTTTAATAAAATGTAATTTCCAACTTCCATGTTTACTGTACCACCTGAATTAATGATATAATACTGAGAAGGATTGCACGGTGCTATAATTGTATTGGAAATTTGATAATTTAAAGTTAACCCGTTTGTAACAGTAGTATTGCCAATGCATAAGTCGGAAGGAGCTGTCCAGTCTACTGCAAGATATCCACCAGACATACCATAGCTATTATTTGCATTAGATTCATCGGAATTTTTAAAGGCACAAGCCATCCATCTTGCTGATAACCTGTTTATCAGATCGTTCTTGAAGCCCGGGTTTTGAGAATTATTAGATGTGAAAGTTTGGTTTCCGGAAATTCCATTCATACTAACGTATATTGATCCATTCCCGCAATCCTGCCAAAGATCATATCCCTGCTGATCTGTTGGAGTAGGACCCCAGTAGGAATCAATAGTGTATAAATAAAATGTAGTTGTGCTATTATAAAGAGATCTGTACCAGGTAATTCTTGTTTCGGAAACATTCGCATACACCGGTAGATCTGTCATATCCCAATAAACATATGATCTTTGAGTATAAAATTCATTATTAAAATTATGATAACCAAACAACATCAATGTTTCGTTATTTTCAACAGTATGGTAACTGCTGTAAGCCCTGACTGTATTTCTTGTCGGGTTTAAGGTTGTAGTGTTATCAAGATCGTATTCTTGATAGTGGTCATTAGTGAAGAAATGAATATCGTGCGGAAATATTAATGTTGTATATGATTTATCCTGATTAATAAATGTTTTTGAATTTAAGCCCCTTAGTGTTATTTCCTCAACAGCCCCTGGTCTTAGACTGTTTAGATAATCCTGCGAGTTAATAGTTGCTGTAGTTATAATTAAAAACAGCAGAATTATGATTTTCCTGTATTTATTTATTAAGAATTCCATAAGTATTTTTCATTTAATTTATTAAATAGTTATTTATTTATGGAATTTTTTAGCTTCTCTATTTCTTTTTGCTGTTCAATTACATACAAAGTTAATTCTTCAATTTTCTGCAGTAGTTTAGAGCTGATATTACCCAACTCTACACCATTATTCGTAACTTCCTGTTCACTTGGAATTTCAGGTAAATGTCCGTTTTCTTTTATATATGATTCCAGCTCTGATAGTGACAATAATTTGTACTCTGGTTTAAAAACGAAATCTGCCCAGCCGGTTTGAACGCGGATTTCTTCAGCACGAATTTTCCCTTTTACAGAAAGTAAATATGTTGCATCGGTTGTTAACGTTCCTATCCCGACATTACCATTTTGTGTAATTTGCATAGCCGGAATTTCACCACCAACAGGTGCGAAAAGTCCATTTGTATAAAATTGAATAGGAGCTTGTTTTGTCACAATTCGAATATTAAAACCCTGCCGTGTTGAATATAAACCAAGATCCTCAGTTCCATTTACCAGTATTGGATTGGCTGGGTCATAATTCTGAATTACCCCTTTTCTTATATTCAATCTTCCATTAATATCAAAATCCTGTATTGGGACAGTTGTGTTTACACCAACTTTTGAGGCATACAATAATAAATTGCGAAAAGTGAAAGCAGATTGATCCCAAGAATTAATAAAACTGTATTGGTTGGTAAAATCACTAAAATAACCCAACCACATTTTTCTATTATTGTCGTTTGGATCCAATAACTGCATAGCGCCATTTACCCCCAATTTTTCTTCCGGGGTTGATGTTCCGATACCAACGTTACCTCCGTTATAATATAAATAAGGGGGATCCACGGTCCATTGTGAAAATGCAGAGAGTTGTAAAATGCAGATAATAAATAAGATTGTAATGAAATTAAAGCGTTTCATAATTACCTCCTTGGGTATATTAGTTAATCAGCAGCAGAATGCCGCCAAAAACTTATAGAGCAAAAATGTCTGATTTTAATTTGCAGGGCTATTGCGGTAATGAATTTAAGAATTTCAATGGTCCTGTTTATACAAATATAGTTTATGAATAAGATTTGTCAAGTGTGAATTAGACCATTTTTAAAAATACCATTATCACTTTAACGTGTAATAATCATTTCTCTTCTAACTTAATTTGAAATATGATACAAACGTGTTTTTTGAACATCGGTCTTTTCTCTGACGACTTTTCCTATAAACAAAGTATGGTCACCAGTAACTATTTTATCTTCAAGTTTACATTCCAAATACCCGATTGAATCTTTGAGAATCGGCACGTTGATTTTAGCAGCTTCTATTTTTAGTAAACCGGTTAAAGCGAATTTATCAATTTCTCTTCCTGAAATTCTGCC
>LLZO01000280.1 GCA_001567545.1 Candidatus Tepidiaquacellales bacterium OLB5 | reverse complement strand
AACAGTTGGAACGGGTGTATATGATATTACAATGAATGCATTCGGTTCCAGGTCAGCATTTGATAATTTTACTGACGGAAAAGATTCACCGTACTCCGTCGGGTTCACGGTATCAGTATCGGATAATATTGCAGGACACAAGATAACGGGACAAAACAGTTTTATATTCGGTGAATGGTAAAAAATGACAAGGTTAGAAATTAAATATATTAATCAAATTAACACAAAAATGAAAAACAGAGCTAAATTCAGTATCTTGGTATTCCTGGCGATGATTTTATGTTCGCTGGCAATACAAACCGGGACTTCATTTGCTCAGCAGGAAGATCCTAACAATCCAAGGACCTGGAAATACTTCAAGATCCTTGCAAGGGCGGAAGATGATTCTATCTTCATCATAGCCCAGGACGATATGGGTATTGATCCGAAACTTGAATCATACACTATCGTCGTTAATATCACAGACCCCAATGAACAGAACCAGTTTATTGTTCTTGGTGATGAATCAGACCCGTCAGCATCAAGATATGCATGGTCACAGCTTTCTAAGAGGGTGCGCGACGGTCTTATTAACTGGTCAAACACAAACAAAGAAAACCTGAACCAGAAGAAGCTTGATTACGCATCAGTATTTTTAGATGTTATCAGGCAGATCAAGATTAAAGAGTTTGTAGCTCCTCCCAAAAGGGAAAGAGTTATCAGGAATACTACTGCATATATAAATCCGTATTTTACTGTATTCGGCTGGGAGCCGCTTGGAATCCCGGTTAAAAGATCAATCGGTTTCACATTCGGTATCGGAAGCAAGTATTCCGGACCGTTTGAAAGTGATGAGATCGCTGCTGGCTTTAATATGCTTGGTGTAAACATTTCCTACGTAACAAGGATCAGAGAGCTTAATACTCATGACCTTGGTTCTGACAGTGTAGAAAACAAGCCGTGGAAACAGTATAACGCAATATTTATGCCTCCCAGAGGTATAAAACTTACATACACTATACCTTTAGGTAACTTCCTGGAGGTTGGTGTTTACAGCGAAATTAAAGAAACAGGTGTAGAACCCGGTGGCGGACCGCCGCTTTATACATTCTACAATGCAAAAGACAGTTCTATTATGCCTAACAACATTGTAACAGGTTCAAACCTGATTGCTGAATTCCGCTATCCGTTCAGAATGTTCGGATCAACAAGGACACAGGTATATGCAGCGTATTATATGAATGAAATGAACATTGGTTTATTCACTCGTGAAAGCAGGCTTGTGGGATCAGTATTCGATTTCAGGGTTAATGCAACATTAAAGAAGATCAGGAACTTCCAGCTTCTTGTTGAGATAATGGTTTCAAACATTGCCGAAGGATTTGCTTTAAATTCATTCGCAGTAGGACCATCCATCAGGTTATCAAAACTTGAAACCGGTCAGTTCGGATTGTTATCGGCATTCGTTAACTTCCGCTTCAAGCTTGGTGACTTCTTTGACGAAAGAGAAAAGAAATAATACAGCTTTGTGTAATTTGATATATACTTAAAAACATAACCGGAATAACCTGCCTTTAAAACCGGCAGGTTATTCTAAAATTTTAAGTTCAGATCAATAAAGCTAAATATTAACAATACAGAAAAAGCGGACATAAAAATCACAGTTTGGCAGGCGAAACAGAAGAAAATAACTCTAAGCAGCAGGATCTTGATGAATTAACATATATTATATCTCATGACCTGCAGGAACCGCTAAGAATGATTACAAGTTACGTTCAGCTGCTTAACAAAAGGTACAGTGATAAACTTGATGATAATGCCAGGGAATATATAAATTATGCAGTTGATGGTTCAAACAGGCTTAAGAAAATGATGGATGATCTTTTAACATATTCACGGATTGGCAGGCCGGTTTTCAACAGGGTTGATGTTGACCCCGAAGAAACCATCAATAGTGTAAAAAAACACTTAAAAGCCAAATACCCTGAGTGCGAAAATAGAATTAAATTTTCTGCATTAAAACAAATAAAGATTAGGGCTGATAAAGAACTTTTAATGAAGCTTATATATAACCTAGTAGATAACTCGTTTAAGTTCAATAAGAATAAAGAACCCGAAATAAAAATACTGTTTGATGAAAATGATAAAGAATGGCTGATTTCTGTTTGTGATAACGGTTTAGGAATTGAAAAGGAATATCATGGAAAAATATTCGGAATTTTTCAAAAGCTTCACAATCATTCAGAATATCCGGGTTCCGGGATTGGGCTGGCAATATGCGAAAAGATAATTAATAAACACAAAGGATCGATCACGATCGATTCTGAACCCGGAAAGGGTTCAACATTTCATGTTTCTATATATAAAGAAAGATAAAGCAAAATTTGATAAAGATCTTATTAATAGAGGATAACCCGGGCGATGCCCGTCTGATAAAGGAATACCTCTCGGATCTGAAGAATATTGAATATAATCTTCAAATTGCTGACAGGCTCCAAAAAGGGCTGGAAATACTGGAAAATGAATTTATTGATGTTGTGCTTCTGGATCTTAAACTTCCGGATAGCGACGGATTAACAGGGGTTGAACAGATCTTTAATATAATACCTAATATTCCGATAATTATTTTAACCGGATTAAATGACGAAACCACGGCAATTAATGCGGTTAAAATGGGAGCTCAGGATTACCTGGTAAAGGATAAAGTTGAAAGCGAACTGTTATTAAGATCAATTAGATACTCTATTGAAAGGAAAAGAGCTGAAGAAGACCACCAAAAACTGCTTGAACAAAGAATAAGAGCGCTTTCAATTATAGAAGCGCAGGAAAACGAAAGAAGAAGAATATCAAGGGAGTTACACGACGGATTAGGGCAATTGTTAAGTGCAGCGAAACTGAATTTTGGCATGATTGATATAATGAACAGCACAAATAAGGAAAAAACTGCCGATATAATTAAACAGGTGGATTCAATAATCAGCAAAGCAATAGTTGAAGCAAGAAGAATTGCACACGACCTTAGACCCACTACCCTTGATGATTTCGGGTTGATACCTGCATTAAGAATATTATGCCAGGAGTTTTCTAAAATTACAGGCATTAAAGTAAAATTCCAGGTGTCCCCTACTCTTGAAAGAATAGACCCTAAAATAGAAATTGCAATATACAGGATAATACAGGAATCATTTAATAATATCAGTAAATATGCAGAGGCAACAGATGTATCCCTTGATCTTTACAGAAGTGACGAACAGGTATTTGTAAGAGTTAAGGATAACGGAAAAGGATTTGATACAGACAATATTTCGAAATCCAAGAAAGCAGGCGGAGGATTTGGTTTACTCAACATGAAAGAAAGAGCTGAGCTTGTTGGGGGCAAAGTCGAGATACTTTCAAGCCCCGGAAACGGGACTGAACTTCTGCTTGAAATTAATTTGAATTTTTTCAGCAATAGTAACAATAACCATAATTAAGCAAATTTTATTGAAATGAAAACTACTAAAATATTAATAGTTGACGACCATGAAGTTGTACGGGACGGTTTAAGGAATATACTTACCAGCCTGGAAAATATCTCTATTGCAGGTGAAGCAGGCAACGGAGAAGAAGCTGTTAAGATGTATTCATCATTAAAGCCGGACCTGGTAATTATGGATATTTCAATGCCGGGGATGAACGGAATAGAAGCAACAAGGGTTATAAAAGAAAAAGATCCGGATGCCCGAATACTTATACTTACAATGCATGATAACCAGGAATATCTTAACCAGATAATAAGATCCGGCGCAAAAGGATTTATACTAAAGAATACAGATAAAGAAGAACTTCTTGATGCAGTTAAAACAGTCGCTTCGGGAGATAATTTCTTCAGCAAGGATATTTCCAAACTTATAATTGATAACTATATAAGAACTGCCAAAGAAACTGAAAAGAATGACGGGTTTAAAGAAGTTCCCCTGACAAAAAGAGAAATTGAGATATTAAAACTTATTGCTTCAGGATATTCAAACCAGGAAATTGCAAATATATTATATATCAGCTATAATACGGTAGATACACACAGAAAGAATATCATGCATAAGCTTTCTATCAAAAACACTGCCGGTCTTGTACGGTATGCAATTGAAAAAGGACTAATATCATTAAATTAATATAGATCATATTTTATAGAAAGGGCAAAAAAAAATGAATGCTCAAGTTCCCATAGTAAGAGTTTTAATAGCAGATAATAACCCGGATTTTCTGAG
>LLZO01000279.1 GCA_001567545.1 Candidatus Tepidiaquacellales bacterium OLB5 | reverse complement strand
ATGCATTGTTTAACAGATAACCGCAAAGACGCAAAGGCGCGAAGCAGTAAATTTTTAGAATCTCCAGTTGCTAATAAATATGCGGGGATTTTTATAACACACACCGTCTGTTCAGCTAACGCTGAACATCCACCCCTCTCCAGAGGGAAACGAATTAATTATTCCCCTCTTGAGAGAGGAAGGAGCGAAACGGGAGGGGTGTGTTACTTATAAGTACTCTTTTATCCAAATCATCAATGTTTCGTTAACTCTACTATCCCCTTATAAACCAGGTTCACAGCAATTGCCAGGATAAAAAATCCCATCATTCTTGTAAGTACATTAATTCCGCCCGAGCCTAGCTTTTTCATCAGCGGAATTGAAAGATAGAGAAATATATATGTCACAATTCCGATACCCAGAATTCCAATTACAAATCCGATATAATCCTCGGGATGTTTTGCGCCGGTTGAAAGCCCGATAACCGCGCCAATAGCGCCCGGACCGCTTAGAATAGGCATTGCCATAGGCATAAATGATATATCCATATTCTGCACCTTGCCGGCAGATTCTTTTTCGGTTTTGGCATTAACCATTGCCCAGCCGGTATTTGCTACAATCAGTCCCCCGGCGATCTGCAGGACACCCAACGAAAGCCCGAACAGCTCCAGCAGCAGCTTTCCAATGAGCAGAAATACTATGAGTATCAGTATAACGTTAATGCTGATTTTTCTTGCCTGGGCAAGCCTGAACTCAGGCGTATCGTTAGCCGTCAGTCCCGAAAAAGCGGGCACTCCCCCGATCGGATTTATCAGCGGAAACAATACGCTGAATGCAATCCCCGCAAATGAAAATATATCTGTTATGGACATATTATTTTGACATTCCCGCGAAGGCGGGAATCTTTATTAATTTAAATCCTATATTTAAGATCAAGTTAAGTTATTTCTTATCTATATTTTTGTGTTGCCACGACCTTTAGGTCGTGGATAAGAATCACAAATAACTCCGGGCTTTCTCCGAAGGAGTGCCTTCGGCAACCCTGATTAGCCTTATAAAAAAACAGCGGGTTTATAATCCCGCCGAAAAAATCGTTTAATTTTTAACTTATTTTGTGCATCCTTGGGGACTCGAACCCCAGGCCTAATGATTAAGAGTCATTTGCTCTACCAACTGAGCTAAGGATGCCCACAAATATGGCAGAAAAATGAAATTTAAGCAATGCAAAATGTCCAATTTTTAAGATACTAACACTATTTGAATTAAATTCTGAATTCATTGTTTAAAATGAAAAAAAAATTACATTTATTCCATTAGGTGAAATTTTTTTACTGGCAGATTATGTAAAAAAGCGATTCATTTATAGTATCGGGAATTACAGTTTTGAACTCTGTTTTATCAGATTGATCATAATAGCTGTTTGTTCCATCATCGTAATAAATTATAAATTCTTTGTTTCTATAAGTTCTGTCTGAGCAATAAAATTCTATGTGTAATAAATTATATTTTTCATATTTATTCAGATAATTATTAAATAAATAATTTTTAAAAATAATTTTAATCCAGACATTTTTAGTGGAAGTGTTATACTCTAATGTTTCTTTATCATAAAAATATTCATCACCATCCCCGTTTGTTCCATAATGAACCCATCTCTCACCTTGTGCTGTTAAATTTACTGATATCACCAGCAGCAATAATACTAATAGTAATTTCATTTTTATTAATGCTTCCTTAAAGTAAATTATAGATTACTCTTACAATTGTGTGTTCTTGTTGTTGGATGAAGTGGGTTATTCTAAATTATTAGCCAATACCGTCTATTACAAAAATACAATATATTACTCTATAAAAACACCCCTTTATTAAAAGTATCATCCAATGATTTGCATAAAAGTTTTTAAGCAGGTTAAATTCTATTGTATATGA
>LLZO01000278.1 GCA_001567545.1 Candidatus Tepidiaquacellales bacterium OLB5 | reverse complement strand
TTGGATGACATAAAGAAATCTGACCTGGTTACATAAACCGTTTTTGTGGAAGATATTTCGCGCCTGGATTTATCTGTAACCTTTGCCTGTATTATATACACAAAATCTGTTTCATAAGTACCTTCACTATCCCAGTACCACCAGTAATTATACTTTGATTTAAAATCTTCCTTAATGCTGTAGTCAAAATCAAACCTGCCTTCTTTATCAAGCTTTCCGGTGCCGCTGAAGATGAACTCGGAGTTATTGAACTGCTGGTTTTCATCAAGCGAGCTGTAATAATCCTCATACCACCAGCGGTATTCGCTGAAATACCACCAGGGTTTGTAGAAAGTTTTTTTGTAAACATTATATTCCACTTCTGCATCCTGCACAGGCGAGCCGAAATAATAATCTGCCTGTACAATTCCTTTTATGCTTTCGCCGTCAAGGTACTGTTCTTTATCAAGTGTTATGCCTACTTTATATTCGGGCTTTTTATATTCTTCGACATAAAAGCTGCCTGTATACTGCTGGCCGCGTTCAAGCTCAGCATAAATAAAATACTGCCCGAGCGGCGCATTATCTTCAATTTCATAAGTGCCGTTAAAGCTTCCGTGAGAATTGGTTTTAAGCACCTGCTTATAAACTTCAGCGCCGCGTGAATCTTTGATCTTCACTGTAATATCGCGCTCGGCATAATTTTCAAATCCGCCCGGATTTGAGCGGCGGATTATTCCTTTAAACTCTACGGGTGATTTCGGCCTGTAAACCGGCTGGTTTGAATAAATGTAAACGCTGTACATATTTGCCCCGTAACCAAAATAAAGATACGGATCACTTACAGCTATATCATCTCCTTTTCTGCCGATAATAAGCGGGTATGCAATGTTATTTGCTGCGGCATAATCCCTGTCGCCGGAAGTAATTTCTTTGTAGAACAGGCCGCGCATTGTTTTGCCTGTGCCGATTTTTTTTGAGCCCAGGAAAAAGTTCAGGTCAACATCTGTTAAAGGTTCGCCTGAACGCCTGTCAACTGTATAAGCAAGCAATGCGTTATTGGATGCTTCAGTGATTGTTCCTATATCGGTAACAAAAAATCCGGTATAGGCAACTTTATTTTTATATCCAACACGAACAACAAAAGCGCCTTTTTGTTTTGGCTTATATGTAACAGTTTCATAGCTGTAGTAATAATCATCATCTCCTTCTACCTTCATACGCTTGTTAAAACTTTCAATTTCTGTGCATAGCCCCAGCAGGTTAAGGCTGTCTTTGCTCAGCACATCAATCTGGTAGTTGGATGTTTGCCTGGAGAAAAATCCTTCGATATCATCAATTTTATATATCTTAAAATTGAATTCTGCACCCTTTTTAAGATAATAAGCGTAGATATTGATGGCAACTTCATCGCCTGATGCATACATATTATTGCTGTAAACTGTATATGACATATTGAGGTCTTCGTTATCATTCTGCCCGAAAGATAATGAAGGGAACAATATGGCTGCCAGAAGCAATAATGCTGTAAAATTTCTTTTTATGTGTAACATAATAAATCTCCTTTAGAGTAACTTAACTTTAAAACTTATGGTAAAGAATCAAATTTTCTGTTTTTCTTACTTAATTATATGCAAAATAACTGTTTTTGTTCCCATAAATTTGTGTAAAATAATAGTGAGAAAAATAAATTTACTGTAATTTAAATGCTTTAAAGTTAAATTTGTGGTCTATGCTTTCAATTTCAGATATAACGGTACAGTTCGGGGCGAAGAAGCTTTTTGAAAATGTAAGCTTTATTGTAAATCCCAGAGACAGGATTGGTTTGGTAGGCTCAAACGGGGCTGGTAAATCCACCCTGCTCAAAATTATCAACGGACAAATAGAGCCTGATAAGGGCGAAATTGCGCTTTCAAAGCACGTAACCGTTGGTTACCTGCCTCAGGATGGAATAACGTATTCAGGCAAAACAATTTACGAGGAGGTCTATTCCGGTGTGGGCGATATATCAGCCCTAAAAGATGAAATTGACCAGGTAAATAAAGAAATGGAAGAGCACCCTGACCATACAAGCGATGATTATATGGAGCTTGTAGAAACACTTGGCGAGCTTCAGCATAAGTTTGAAGCACTGGACGGATTCAGGATAAGATCAAATATAGAAAAGATACTCGAAGGGCTTGGATTCCATACACGCGATTTTGACCGGCAGACTGAGGAATTTTCAGGCGGCTGGCAGATGAGAATTGCTATGGCTAAGCTTCTGCTTCAGCAGCCTTCGGTGCTGCTGCTTGATGAGCCGACAAATCATCTGGATATAGAGTCATTGATTTGGGTCGAGGAATTCCTTAAATCCTATGAAGGCGCTATTATACTTGTTTCGCATGACAGAACTTTTCTGGATAACATTACAAATAAAACTATTGAGATATATACAGGCAAGGTTACAATTTATAACGGCAATTACAGCTACTATATAAATGAGCGTGAAACCAGAAAAGAGCTGCTGTTTAAAAGCTATGAAAACCAGCAGCGTTACATTAAGCAGCAGGAGCGGTTTATTACCCGTTTC
>LLZO01000277.1 GCA_001567545.1 Candidatus Tepidiaquacellales bacterium OLB5 | reverse complement strand
CCGGGTGACCTGCTTGAAGCGCATAACCTTTTTGTAGGTGTTGGCAAAGACCTGGAATCATTAAAAACTCAGATGAAAAGGTCATGGCAATATACAACCCATGTTGATGCTTATATGATATTAAACCAGGTAGATGGTTATGATATTATCATAAAAGAAGGAACACCTGCTGAAAATAATGAAAATGAATTCCCCATGCTGGTAGTTGGAAATATTGGTTATTATAAAGAAGGTCATTTTACGGAATTTCATAAGTTAATGCCGTTTGTATTAAAGGATAAAAACGACAGTATAATTGAAAAGCTTAAACGTGATCCTGATTTTTCAGAAGGGCAGGCATTAAGCGAAGCAGCAAGGTCGCATCTGGATGATAAACATATTGTGAATCACTTTGATGTTGATGATATTATCAACGTTCAGTCTAAAATCAAAGGATATGTAATCGGGCTGGTTCCTGCATATGAGAATAAGGAAAATATTATGAAGCTTGGTTACCAGTTCACTGATCTTAAAAAAATGTAAAGTCGTTCTATTTCATTTTTAGGCTAATTCAACCGAATTTCACAAAAAATTTCGTAAAATTTATAAAAATTCCTGCTTACGCAGGAACGACAAATAACTTTAGGTCAACCCATATTTTTTATTTTCAATAATTCACATCCTTTTACATACATTTACACAAAAATCAGAAACTTCTTCTATATTGTTCCTGTAAAATTAATATATTTTAAAACTTAATTATTAAATTTATGAGACCAGTCAATACACTTCTTTTAACTGCAATTATTTTCATTTTTTCGCAGACCCTATATTCAAATATTCATGATGATGAAAGATTTAAAAATGCAGATAAATACTGCTCATGCACTTGCGATGCATGCAGGAACTGTGAGTTTAGATCCCCTGACAGGGAAACCGGCTTTAATGATGAATACAGAACAATGTCAAACCGCGATTTTGCAGAGTTTAAACAGCTTATTGCCGACAGAACTTTTGAATCCACTAAAATGGATATGACAAAAAGTGTAGTTGATTACAATTATCTTTCCACTGAGCAGGTAAAGGAAATATTAACATGGTTTGTGTTTGAGTCAAACAAGCTTGAGCTGGCAAAATATGCTTTTAAGAATACTGTTGATCCTTATAATTATTTTAAGTTATATAATTCATTCACATTTGAGTCCAGTGTAACCGAGCTGGATAATTATATTAAAAATTACAGGTAAAAATAAAAAAGCCGGCTGTAACAAAGCCGGCTTTAAATAAGATAAATTACTTTTTTCTTTTATGCATCATCAGGTAATTCCAGCTTAGTGCCAGCCCCTGGTCCATCGGGTAAATTATCTGGTCATCTTCTGCATCAATTTTAACATTAACTTCCATGCCGTTCTGCACCTTCGGTGCACCCATGGGGTAAACCTCCCACACACAAACGGCTCTGTACGGCTCTTTATATGAATTTGAGACCTCCAGGGTCATTTCATATCCCTGGTATTGCCCCCCTGAGCCGGTTCCGCGGATACCGGCAGCATGTGAGCCGATTACAATTGCTTTTGCTTTTTCAGCCCGTGCGATTTTAGCTTCGCGTTCTGCCAGCATTTTTGCCCCGCTTTTGGAAGCATACATGAAGAATATCACAATTGCAGCAACAATACCTAAAATTATTAATACTTCTATCATTTTATTATATTAAATTTAAAATCCCATTCTTTTTTCTTCTTTAATTGTTGTATCAAGCTCTTTTACATCATCCAGAATAACGGTTTTTATCATTTCAGCAGTTCGTTTAGCTTTTGGTACTTCTGCAAGCCGCAGATTCTGGTTCTTTACAACTTCAGCAAGTGATTTCCTTATTTCCCTTGCATTGCCGAAAAACTTATCCCTGGAGCTGTAAAGTGATTCAATATGCTTTTTGAAATAATCCCCGGCATCATTATCCATTTCAAGCTCCTGCTCTGCCAGTATAAGTTTAGCAATGGAAAACAGCTCATCCTGCGAATAATCAGGAAAGTTGAATTTCCTGTCAAACCTGGATTTGAGCCCTGGGTTCATCTTCAGGAAATTTTCCATCTCCCCGGTATAGCCGGCAGCTATAACAACAAACTGTCCGCGGTTATCTTCCATCCGCTTAAGGATAATTTCAATTGCCTCTTTGCCGAAATCATTTTCACTTGAACCCAGCAATGAGTATGCCTCATCAATAAACAAAACCCCGCCCATAGCAGCATCTATCTTTTCTGCGGTTTTAATAGCTGTCTGTCCGATATATCCGGCAACAAGCTCTTCCCTGTCAACTTCAACAAGATGTCCGCGCTCAAGGACTCCAAGAGCTCTGAATATCCGTGCCATTATTCTTGCAACTGTGGTTTTTCCTGTTCCGGGATTCCCCGTAAAAACCGTATGAAGTGAAAATGAACGTGTTACATCTTTGCCTATTTCCCTGAAATATCTAACAAGCTTTACCATTTCATGAATATCAGCTTTAAGCTCATTTAATCCAACAAGCTTATTCAGTTCAGCTAGTGAATCCCGCATTAATTCTTCATCGGGGGGAATATCTACTGCTTTATGTTCATTTTTCCGGAATATATCCTTAATATCTTTAACAGTTATTGTAGAAAGTGCCGTATTATCCAGGTTTTCAAGATTTTTATTTTCATTCATTACTCTTAAACCCATATTCATCTTGGCTTCATCAACAATTGAATTCACATATCTTGCATTTCCGAAAGTTTTATCTCTATCCCTGTAAGCAGCAACAAGCTTTGTGTAGAGGAATTCTTCCGCATCTTTATCAAGGTCAACATCGCTTTTTGATGCATGATAATTCCCGATTTCAAGAAGCTCTGTCGGGGTATAATCAGGGAAATGAAAATACCTTGTAAACCTTGATTTTAACCCGGGATTTGAGTTTATAAAAAACTGCATTTCTTCAGGATATCCTGCAACAATGACTGCAAGATCTCCCTGCCCGTCGCTCATTTCCTTTAAAATAATTTCAATTACTTCTTTGCCGTAGTCTTTTTCTGTATCACCTTTCCGGGCTAATGAGTATGCTTCATCAATGAATAAAATGCCGCCCCGCGCTTTTTTAATGGCATCCTTAACTTTGGGTCCGGTTTGACCTATAAACTCACCTATTAAATCAGCTCTTTCTACTTCATGTACATGCCCTTTTGAAAGTATACCGAGGTTCTTATAAATTTTACCAAGCATTAATGCTACTTTTGTTTTTCCTGTTCCGGGATTACCTGTAAAAACCGCATGCAGATTTATCTTTTCCTTATCATCAAATCCTTTTGACTGTCTTAGCTTTACAAATTTCAGGTAATCATACAAATCATCAATGTTTTCTTTGATAGATGTAAGGCCTATCATTTCATTGATCTCTTTCATTATCTCTGCTTCTGTCAGCTCTTTGGCATTTTCATCTTTTTTCGGGTCAGAGCCTGCGGGCATATTTTCTCCGGGTAAATAAAACTTCCCTGCTTCCGGATCCTCTTCTTCCGTTTTTGCAAAATTTACATAAACCGTTCCCAGTAGCTGCTCAAGAAAAACGATATCAATAATATATTCGCCTTCATACCAGGAACCCGTATTTTTGCTGCCCCATCCGCGTGTAAATCTGATCTTGGTTACATTATTGTTGTAATTATAGATATCAAAAACATCGGCAATAAAATCACCTGCCCTGCTCCGTATCCTTATCAAAAATTCTCCCATCCACGGTGATTTATCGGTCTGCAGGTTATCCCCCGATATTTCAAACCAAAGATACCGCGCTGTTTCGTAATTAAAAGTTTTCAGATACTTTCTGCTGCCAAACGGTGTATCTTCAAATGGTCCTTCGTACAGCTTAACTGAAGTTAAGTTAAAGTACGGGCTGCCGTCAGGCTTTAATTCACCTTCATTTAGAATATGAAAATATGCAGTGCCTATATTATTTCCTTCCACCCATGCTTCCCACCTGTATTTTCCTTTGGTCCAGTACACACCGGGTTCGGGTTTACCCCAGGAATAACGAATATAAGAGATATCCTCATTTTTTGAGATTGTTTGGGTAACAGGTTTATCACAAAGAAGCCGGTTATTTTCATCGAATGCCTTAAAATTTACTGTGAGCTGCCAGTCTTCTTTTGTAAAAAAAAGGTTATTTAACTCCAGCTCAACATAAATATACTTAATGATATTACCGTCAAATACCTGGCGGTATTTTTTTTGTTGCCGTAAAGCCATTCATTAGAGCCATGGACTTTTAAAGCTTTGAACTTATATTTTTCAGCAGAATTAGTATTTATTTGTGTCATATTTTACAATCATAAAGTTATGTTTTTTTATATTCAATGTAAAACAAAAAAGGTGCAAAAAATGCACCTTTTAGCATAATTAAATATATTATTAACATTTATTGGTTAAGCCATGCTTTTCGTATCATAAGCTGTTTTTCTGTTGGATTTTCTGCCGGTAAAATAATTGAATTTTTTTCTTTTTCTACCAAATATGTTTTAGCTTTAAGAACCTTATTTACTGATACGCTGCCCTTGCTTCCACGGCTGACTGTTACAGTTACTTCATCACCATCTTTCGTATTCTTTTCAAAATACTCAGCTGCATAATTAAAATTGTGTGCATTTATATCAAACCCGTTTACGGATAAAATTAAATCGCCTTTTTTTAAATTCAGTTTTTTACCGAATTCATTTACCTCGAGCACTTTTATTTCCCCGGATTCATTCAGCTCCAGAGTTGCCCCTATCATTACCGGAACCATAACTTTCTTTTTATCATAAAAATCTATACCTGCATAACCCAGAAATTGTTTATACGGTATTTTATTGCCGCCTTCAACATACATCCTGAAAAATTCCCTTATTTCCGGGTAAGTCATCGCTGCAATAATATCAAAAAGCTCTTCATCATTAAACGGTTTTTCCGGACCGAATTTTTCACCAAGCTCTTTTTTAAGGTTTTGCAAGCCGTACTTTCCGCCTGAAAGCTCCAGCAGGTACAGGTCCAGGCACATATTGATCAATGCTCCTTTTTGATAAACATTATAATACTGAAACTTATATTTATCAAGTGCACCTTTACTTAACTCTGTAAAAGGCAGTGTATCATTTAAATAAAGCGTTGATACAATAACTTTACTTCTTATTTTATCAAAGAATTTACCCATTGAAATTAATCCGTATTTCACCTGTGCGTGAACAGAATAGTATTCCGTTGAGCCTTCATAAAGCCAAAGGTGTTTGCTCATAACCGGGTTAATAAAATCGAAATTACCAATTTCTTCAGAGTGAATTCCCAATGGAGTAACTATATGAAAAAATTCGTGTGCAACTACATCCCTGAACGGCTGTAAAAATTCTTCATTGCTTGTTTCAGGATAGCAGAAAGTAGTTGAAGAAAAATGTTCAAGCGCACCGGCTGAGCGGGACCTGAATGGTTTATCTGAGAGATAAACAAGGATAGAATATTTATCAGCGGGTAAGTTTCCTCCAAGATACTTTCCCTGAGCTTCAAACAGATCTTGTGTATGTTTAACAAGATATGATGAAGTTACTTTTTTATTCGGTGAGTATATTGAAAGCAGAACTTTTGTATTATTGACCATCAACGATGCTGTATCAGGGATTGAATACATCAGCGGATTATCATGTAATTCAAAATAATTTTTAGCCGAATAAATATCAGTATAATTATCACTGCTAAGCAGGTTTAATGAAGTAGAGCCGTAAAATTCAATTGGCTTGGTAATTGTTAAAGTATAGGGGAAATCTTTATAACCATCAAAATACCCTGTTAATGTAAAATTATTCAGCATAAATATTTTTGCTGAGTCTATGCATGTGCCGGTTGGTTCAAATACTGTAGGGATACTTTCAGAGTTATAAGTATCTTCTGCTGTGTATGTAATTTTTACCAGTTTATCAGCATTCTGAATTTCCCAAATATTAGTATCTATTCTGTTTACTGCAAGCTCATTTCCCCCGGAATCGTAAGCTTTGAAATCAGAAATAAACCTGCCGAAATTGTTTATTGTATAAGTTCCGGGAACGATCTTTGGGAAAAAGTATTTTATACTTGGTGTATTTAATTGCGGCGGAAAAACTTCAATATTAAGTTTGTGTTCAGCTGATGCTTTATTGAGGTCAATAAAGACTTTGGTAATTGATTCCTGCGAAACTAAAAAATTAATATTAAAGCAAAGGGTAATAATCAGTGTAAAATACATCAAAAAAGCGGGCTTTTTGAATTTTCTTGTCATTAATCGAGTATTTAGAATGTTGTAATATTAATATTTAGATGCTAAATACCCGGAATAGGTTTCAATAAGGGAAATAATATTTTTAAATTTTTACAGAAATAAATTAACAATCCAGTAAAATAGTGCGCCGGCAAGTCCGGAAAGCGGTATAGTTAGTACCCATGCCCATACTATTTTTCCGGCAACTCCCCATTTTACAGCAGAAAGCCTTTTAACGCTGCCCACACCCAGGATAGATCCTGTTATAGTTTGAGTGGTACTTACAGGTATTCCGAATAGTGCAGTTAATAACAATGTTGTAGCTCCTGAAAATTCAGCACAAAATCCGCCGATAGGTTTAAGCTTAGTAATTTTCATACCCATTGTTTTAACAATTCGCCAGCCGCCGAAAAGTGTACCAAGCCCGATTGCAAGATGGCATGACATTACAACCCAAACGGGAACGTGGAACTCAGGCTGGTAACCTGTAGCAACCAAGACAGATACTATTATACCCATTGTTTTCTGAGCATCGTTAGAACCGTGTCCAAAGCTGTAGAATGCCGCAGAAATCAGCTGAAGTTTTCTGAAAGAGTTATCTACTGCCCTGGGTTTCTTATTTTTAACTACCCAGCTTGTAACAAGCATATTAATTAAACCCAATATAAATCCAATAACCGGCGCCAGAACGATAAAAATGATTACCTTTTCATAACCTATCCAGATTATTACATCCCATCCCAGTTTTGCAACTGCTGCCCCGCCATAACCGCCTATAAGAGCATGTGATGAACTTACCGGAATTCCGTAATACCATGTAAACAAATTCCAGAATATCGCTCCAAGTAATCCGGCAAGAATTATATAAATATCAACGCTATCAAGCTTAACCAGTCCGCTTCCAACAGTTTTGGCAACTGCTTCACCAAACGCAAATGCTGCCACAAAATTAAAAAAAGCTGCAAACATTACAGCTTTTTGGGGAGAAAGTACTCCGGTTGATACAATTGTAGCAATTGAGTTCGCTGAATCATGGAAACCGTTTAAGAAATCGAATACTAAAGCAATAATTATAACAATCAGTACCAGTTCAAACATAAAATTACATATTCTTAATTAAGATTCCTTCCGTAACAGTTGCTGCATTCTGGCATTTATCAATTGCCCGTTCGATAATTTCCAGTATTTCTTTCTTTTTGATCAGCTCCTTAAAATCGTCCTCATTTTCAAAAAGGTTAAGCAGCGCATTCTTAAAAACCACATCACCTTCGGTTTCCAGTGTTTTAACCTGTACAATTTTTTCAGTAGTTTGCTTAGGGTGCTGTAGATTTTTTATTACATCATTTAAAAGCCCTGTCTGCAGAATAAGTATATCTGTAAGCTGAGGTGCAAACTGCAGATTTGTTTTCATTTTATACATATTCATTCTGCTTGCAATCGTATCAATTGTATCAACAATATCATCCAGAGAGTTTGCAAGAGCAAAAATATCTTCCCTGTCAATCGGGGTAATGAATGTATCATTCAATGCATTTATTATCTTATGAGAAATATCATCGCAGCGATTTTCTATAAAGTGAATCTTGCTGGAATATTCTGGGAAATTCCTGTGAACATCCATCATTTCGTCAAGCAGTTTTGCTGCTTCATTTACTGAAGCAGTTAACTCGATCAATAACTCAAAAAAATTATTTTGCTTAGGTAAAAATTTCTTAAACATTTTAGAATTACGTAATTATCAGATTCTGCTAAATTTTGTTAATTTTTGCAATAAATGGTTAAATTTATGTTAGGATATTGTTAAAATGATGTTAAGAAATTGAAAAGAAAAACCAAAAAAAATGGAGTTTTTTTATAAAAAATATAAATGTAATAAAATCTGTGTAATAAAAATAAAAAAGCAGGCAAATTGCCTGCTTTTTGGAGGTGAATATGTGTTGCAATTATTTTTCCGGAATATCTTCCGGGTTAAAATCTTCTTTTTTATGCCTTATAATTTCACCGCTGCACAGATATACAACATCTTCTGCAATGTTTGTTGCAGAATCGGCAATCCGCTCCAGGTTCTTGGAAATAGAACGGATGCTGAAATATTCTTTAGTATGTTTCGGATCTTTTTCTATAGAGTTAATTGTGCGTTTAAGCATTTGTTTTGTAAGGTCATCTACTTCATCATCAGCAGCCAATACCTCTCTTGCAAGCTGTATATCTGTATTTACAAGTGCATCCAGGCTTTTCTTAACCATTATCTGTACTTTCTCGCTTACAATTCTGAAATCCGTCAAAAGGTCAAATTTTTCCTTTTTAGAAAGATACCTGGCTCGTTTTGCAATATTAGACGCCAAATCACCCATTCTTTCAAGGTCATTGTTCATTTTTAATACTGCAATTACAAATCTAAGTTCTTTAGCAACCGGCTGGTACAGTGCCAGAATTTTTAAACATTCTTCCTCAATCAGAATTTCCAGGGAATCAACTTCCCTGTCTCTAGAAATTACTTCATCAGAAAGTTCAGTATCACGTCTTTCAAGTGAAAGCATTGCGCGCTGTATCTGCTCTTCAACAATTGCTCCAAGGCTTAATATCAGCTTTTTTAAATTCTCTATTTCTCTTTGCCAGTAATGTAACATTTAAAAATTTCCTTCTAACCGAATCTTCCTGTAATATAATCTTCGGTTTGTTTTACATTGGGTTTTGTGAATATTTGACCTGTAGCACCGTATTCTATCAGCCTGCCTTCATAAAAAAATGCAGTATAATCAGATACCCTTCCTGCCTGCTGCATATTATGAGTTACAATTATAATTGTATAATCTTTTTTAAGTTCATTTACAAGATCTTCAATTTTTAAAGTGGATTTAGGATCAAGCGCGCTGGCAGGTTCATCCATAAGAACAACATCCGGATTGATAGCAAGAGCTCTTGCAATGCACAGTCTTTGCTGCTGCCCGCCTGAAAGTCCCATAGCGCTTTTATCAAGTCTGTCTTTCACTTCATCCCATAATGCAGATTTAACAAGGCATGTTTCAACAATTTCCATTAAGCTGTTCTTATCTTTTACACCGTGAAGCCTGGGTCCGTATGCAATATTATCGAATATTGATTTCGGGAAAGGGTTGGATTTCTGGAATATCATCCCGACCTTTTTCCTTAATGCTACCACATCAGTCATCGGATTATAAATATCGCTTCCGTCTATCATTACTTTTCCTTCTATCCTTGTTCCGTCGATAATATCATTCATGCGGTTCAAAGTTCTTAAAAAAGTTGATTTTCCGCAGCCTGATGGACCAATAAAAGCAGTAACCTGCTTTTCGGGAATATCTATATTAATATTAAATAATGCCTGTACCTGCCCGTAAAAGAAATTCATTTCACGTACGTGAACCTTAACATTATTTTCAGAAAACAGTTCAGCCATTAATTACAGAATAATAATTTACCATTTATATTTTTTTCTGACTCTAATTCTTAAAAATATTGCAACAAAATTTAATCCGATAACCAAAAATAACAGCACTAATGCTGTTCCGTACTGCATAGGCAGTATTTTCTGTGCTTCGGGATGCTGTGTAGCAAGTATATAAAGGTGATATGGCAATGCCATAACCTGGTCAAAAACGCTTGTTGGCAGCTCCGGTAAAAAAAATGCAGCAGCTGTCAGCAATATTGGAGCTGTTTCTCCGGCAGCACGGCCAATTCCAAGTATAGAACCTGTAAGCATCCCCGGCATTGCATACGGAAGAACATTCTTGTAAATGGTTTCCCATTTTGTAGCTCCAAGCGCAAGACTGCCTTCCCTCATATATTTTGGTACCGCTTTTAAAGCTTCCTCACTTGCTACAATAATTGTCGGAAGTATCATACATGCCAGTGTTAAGCTGCCCGCAAGGATTGATGAACCAAAATCAAGGGTAATTACAAATAATCCTAAACCAAACAATCCGAATACAATTGATGGTACTCCTGCAAGCGTGACAATAGCCATTCTAATAGTTTGTGTGAATTTGCTTTGTTTTGCGTATTCAGTTAAATAAATTGCGCTGAACATTCCCAAAGGAAGTGCAACAGCAATAGTACCAACAACTAGCAACAATGTACCAAGTATTGCCGGGAAAATACCGCCTTCTGCCCCGCTTTTTTCAGGGTCACCTGTTAAAAATTCCCATGATATAGCCGGAAGTCCGTGAAGAAGAATATCTAATAGTATATAAGCAATAAAAAGTACTACTGAATAGGTAATACCCCTCATCATCCAGAAAACTATTTTATCGCCTGTTCTTTTGCTTTTCATTTATTTATCTATCATTCCGTATTTTTTAAGAACACGGTAAGAAACCATATTCAGCAAAAATGTCATCAGCATTAAAACTATCCCAACCCAGAACAGTGCCATATAGTGGTGTGAACCAAAAGTTACTTCCCCCATTTCTGCTGCAATTGTAGCTGTCATTGTCCGTACGGAAGTAAAAGGATTCATACTTATTACCGGTGCATTACCGGTTACCATCATAACTGTCATTGTTTCGCCGACTACCCTGCCCATTCCAAGCATTACAGATGCAACTATACCGGATAGCGCTGCGGGTACAACAACTTTCCATATAGTTTCAAGCTTGCTTGCACCCAAAGCCAATGATGCTTCCTTATAAGCTGAAGGGACACTTTTTATTGCATCTTCACTGATTGACATTATAGTAGGTATTGCCATAAATGCCAGCAGGATAGAACCCGTTAAAGCAGTTAATCCGGTATTTAAGCCAAAAATATCTTTTACAAGCGGGGCTATTACCACCAGTCCGAAAAATCCAAGTACAACTGAAGGTATACCTGCAAGAATTTCAATGAATGGTTTTAAAAATTCCCTTTCACCCGGGGTAGCTACCTCGGAAATATATACAGCACCTATTATTCCGAAAGGAATAGCAATAATGGTAGCCAATACTGTTACTAATATTGAGCCGGTAATTAAAGGATAAAGTCCGAATTCCTCTTTTTGAAAGGAAACGGGATTCCATATACTATGAAAAAGTTCGTTTAAACCTGGTGAACCAATAAACGGCAGGGCTTCCTTGAATAGGAATAAAAATATAAGCAGAATTATGATTATCGAAAGAGAACCACAGCTCTGCAGGAAATACTTAATTATTTTTGCTTTTAATCTTTGCTTATTCAATATAGATCAGTAAAAGCTCTAGTTTACTTTAATGTAACATAACCGGTTTCTTCAACAATTTTCTGCCCTTCTGCAGAAAGTGCATAATCAAAAACCAATTTAAGATTACCGGCAGGTTCACCGTTAAAAATTAAAAATAATGGACGGGCAATTGAATATGTTTTATCCAGTACGGTATTATGATTTGGAGTTACAGCCGGTGTATTTTCATCTTTTTTAACATTAAGCACTTTAACATTTCCTTCTTTGGTATAACCCAGTCCCAGATAACCGATTGACCACTTATCCTGTGAAATGGACTGGGCTATTGATGAAGATGCAGGCATAAGTTTTACACTTGGGTCAAAATTTTCTTTATTAAGCACATGCTCCTGAAAAAATACATATGTACCTGAATTACTTTCCCTTGATAAAGCAGTTATCGGCTGATCAGGTCCGCCAAGCTCTTTCCAGTTTTTGTAAGCGCCTGTAAATACTTTTTTTTATCTGCTCCATTGTAAGCTCGCTAATCGGATTTTCAGGATGTACAATAACAGCTAAACCATCATAAGCAATAACTTTTTCAACTATAGTAATTCCTTTTTCTTTAGCCTGGTCTTTTTCTTTCTGCTGCATATCGCGGGAGGAAGCGCATACATCTGTTGTTCCGTTAATAATTGCTGCTATACCGGTACCAGAACCTCCGCCTGTAACCGAAACCTGGACCTCAGGATTTTTTTTTCATAAATGATTCAGCAAGGGTACTCATAAGATGCACCATTGTATCTGAACCTTTTATTGTAATTGATTTTTTGTTCTGTGAATCCTGTTTATCTTTTTTTGCACAGCCGGCAGCTGCAAAAGAAAACAATACCAGTGTTAATACCAAAAGTTTAATTGTGTGATTTTTCATATCTGTTAGCAATAAATTGATTTTAGACTGTTTTAAATTAATGCAATTTATGTTAATTTATTTATTAATCTGTTAGGGTAATGTTAAGATTTTGTTAAGATTTTTGAAGATATTAATCAGTTTTTTGCGGAATTTTAACAGTAAACCTGCTTCCTTTACCTGGTTTTGATTCTACTTCAATGGAACCGTTCATATTATTAATTATATGCTTTACTATTGCCAGTCCAAGCCCGGTACCGCCTTCTTCCCTGCTTCTTCCTTTATCAACCCTGTAAAATCTTTCGAACAATCTTGGCATATGGTCTTCAGTGATGCCGTATCCTTCATCATTAACATAAATAAACAGATCATTTTCTGTTAATGAAGCACCGATTTCGATAGTGGTTTTTTTATCGCTGTATTTAATTGCATTATCCACCAAATTTCCTATTGCCTGTTCTATAAGGTGCTTATTGATCTTAGCTTTCAGGTTTTCATCACACTTTATCCTGATATTTATCTTTTTTTCTCCTGCTTTAAATTCAAAGTCTTCTGCAACAGAACTGAGTATCCTGTAAATATTTTCATTTTCTATCTTTATTTCATCCGGCTTTTCTTCAAGCTTTGAAAGTATTAAAAGGTCATCAATCAGCAGGTTCAGCCTGTTTATATGTTTTGAAATTATATCTAGGAACCTTTCGGCATTTTCACGGTCATCAATTGCCCCTTCTTTTAGGGTTTCTATGAAACCTTTAATTGTAGTAACAGGTGTTCTTAATTCATGCGATACATTTGCAACAAGATCTTTTTTTAATGTATCAAGATGTTTGATATTAGAAATATCGTTGAATACAACGAGACCGCCGAGAGCTTTATTATCCATATCATAAAGTAATGTTCCGGTGAGCTGCAGGAATTTATCCTTATCATGCTGCAGAATTATTTCAGTTTCCTGGGGATCCCCTTCTGAAAGAAGCTTTTTGAAAAACCGCTGTATTTCAGAAACCCGGACAACTTCCTGAAGGGTTTTTCCAACGGTATTTGTATCTGAAATTGAAAGTATTGATGCGGCAGTTTCATTAAGCAGGATAATTTTTTCTTCATAATCTACTGCCAGCAATCCTTCTTTCATGCTTTTAAGCACTACCTGCTGAAGCTTATCCTGCTCACCGATAATATCAAGCTTTTCATCAAGCTGCTTTGCCATTGAGTTAAGGCTTTCTGCAAGTCTTTTAAGGTCTTCATCAGCTGGTGGATATATTTTACTTTCAAAATCACCCTTGGAAAATTTTTCTGCTGCAAGGCTTATTTCACTTACTGGTTTTGTGATGTTTTTCAATATAAGGTAACCCAAAACCAGTATAATTACTGTAAAAAATAATACTGTTACTAGTAAACCGCGGTTTGCACCTGCTTCTTCCTGGTATACCTTTGTTAATGGGTAACCTGTTCTTAATATTAATTTAATCTGGCCCGTTTTTTCGTAAACCGGTACTGCAGCATACAGGAAATCTTCTTTTAAGGTAAAGCTGTAGCGCTGCGATATTCCTGTTCCGCCTTTCAATGCTTCAATTACTTCCGGCCGGTCAGCATGGTTATCCATCTGTGAAGCATCTTCACGTGAGTCTGCAATAACTTTTCCATTTGGAGTGATAAGGGTAATTCTGGAACCGCTGAGATTGTCATACCTGACTGAGAATTTTACATACTCCGCAGTATCAATTTCAGATGTTTCAAGCTTTTCCTTAATAAGATTCGAACGCTGCTTAAGGATATCAAGATCAGTGGATATGATAGTATCGTTGAACAATGATGAGGAATAATATGCAAGGATTATAAGCGGTATAACAGTAAACAGTACAAAAACAAAATATATTTTCCAAAGGAATTTTTTATTCAGCATTTTCTACACCTTCGGGATTTTAAACATTAAAATATCTCCCTGAATTTATATCCAACTCCGCGGACAGTTTCTATATATTCATTTTCTTCGCCAAGCTTTTTCCTGAGTGATACAATATGAACATCAATGCTTCTGTCAGTAACACTGACTCCTTCGCCGCGTGTTGAATCTACAATCTGGTACCGTGTCATTACCCAGCCCGGCTTTTTTGCAAGCGTTAAAAGTATTCTGAATTCAAGGTGGGTTAGATCTATATGTTTTCCTTTTATTGTTACTTCATGCCTTCCGGTGTGTATCTTCAGGTCGCCGCGCTCTATGATGGGTTTTTCTTCTTCTTCTTTTGGCGGTCTGCGTCTTAAAGTAGCTTTAACTATTGCCAGCAGCTCCCTTGGGCTGAATGGTTTTGTAACGTAATGATCAGCTCCGATTTCAAGGCCGGCAACTTTATCTGCTTCATCTGCCTTGGCTGTAACCATCACTATAGGGATTCCTGCTTTTTGCTTATCGGCTTTAATTATTTTGGTAATATCAAACCCATCTACCCCCGGAAGCATCAGATCCAGAATTATCAGGTCATAATCATTTTCTTTAACAAGGTCCAGCGCATCTTCACCGGTTGCTGCAGTTTTTACCCTGTACCCGTTCTTGGTTAAATTGTAATCAATGAGCTCCAGAATATCTTTTTCATCATCAACTACAAGTATTTTTTCTTTCATTATTATATAATGTTAATTTCTTAATAATTTTCTTTTGTTAAAATTAACATTAGTTTGTTAAATTAATGTTAAGAAAATATTAGAAATCAGGCATTTCTAAAATAGCATTAATTGTTTACTTAATAAATTCAGTAAATATGATGTTAATCATAGTATTAATATCCGTTTTTTTGCATTTTTGTATATATTATTACTGTGATGAATTACGAAATTTATATACTTTCACTTACAGCTGCTTCCATTGGATTTTTTCATACATTAATAGGACCTGACCATTACCTCCCTTTTATTATGATGGCTAAAGCCGGAAAATGGTCAAAAATCAAGACTTTCTGGGTAACTTTTTCGTGTGGTATTGCTCATGTTTTAAGCTCTGTTGTTCTGGGATTTATTGGTATAGCTGCGGGAATTGCTTTAAATGAACTGGAGCTTATCGAAGGAACAAGGGGCGAGCTTGCAGGCTGGGCGTTAATTGCATTTGGATTTGCTTATATGGTGTGGGGAATAAAAAAAGCTTATAAAAATAAACCTCATTCTCATATTCATGTAAGCGGTGACGGCACATACACTACTCATTCGCATCATCACCATGGTGAGCATGTTCACGCAGAAGAGAAAAAATCACTGACTCCATGGATCTTATTTGTTGTTTTCGTACTAGGACCTTGTGAACCGCTTATACCTATTTTAATGTTTCCTGCAGCTCAGCAAAGCGTAATTGGTTTGATTACTGTCACTGCAATTTTCGGAGCTGTAACAATATTAACAATGCTATCTGTAGTTTTTGTATCATTGTGGGGTATAAACCTGCTGCCGCTTGGTAAGCTGGAAAGATATACTCATGCACTCGCCGGGTTTGCAATATTTGCATCAG
This sequence comes from Candidatus Tepidiaquacellales bacterium OLB5, assembly GCA_001567545.1. GTDB lineage: Bacteria > Bacteroidota > Ignavibacteria > Tepidaquicellales > OLB5 > OLB5. The sequence continues at coordinate 25,443 of LLZO01000277.1, read as the reverse complement.
GACTTGCAATAAACCTGCTGGGTTTATAAAAAAATCATTGCCTGTCAATCCTGTATTCTATCAAGTCTCCTTCCCTGATTCCATGCTTTTGGCAATAACCGGCATTTACTTCAACTACAAACTGTGATTTTTCCTTTGATGGCAGTGATTTTTCAGAATAAGGAGTTGTGTTCCTGTGAATTGTATTTATTACTCCCTTACTGCTGATAAATAATATATCAAGCGGTATAATTGTATTTTTCATCCAGAATGACTGCGGTTCTTCTTTTTCAAACAAAAACAGCATACCTTTATCTTCATCCATTTTGGTTCTGTACATTAATCCCTGTGCACGCTCATTAGGATATAATGCCACTTCAACATCAATCCGGCTGATCTGCTGTTTTGTATCTTTATTTAAAAATGAAACTTCACCTTCCTTTACCCAAACAGGTTCATCATTGCTTTTTTTAATGTACAGAAAATATATAACAATAAACACAATGAGAGGAATTATAGCAATTAAAAATTTTCCGGTCTTATAAAAAGGTACCTTTGGTATTTTTTTACCGGATTTTTTGTGAACTTTCATAACAATTTAATCTACAGAATATTTGAATTTTTTGTATAATATTACTTTTTCAAAACCATTTCAAGTACTTCTCTTGAACGTTTTGTGCTGACTTCCGGCAGGTTTTTATCAATAAGATCAAATGTTTCACGTACTAAACTGAATATTTCCTTTAATGCTGCTTTTTTTTCTGCGGTGAGTACATAGTTATACCTGTTTACGAAGTTTTCCGGATTGATATGCATCCTGCTGATTGTGTGTTCAACTCCTTTTAATTTACCGGGGTGGTAGAATTTATTCAACCCGCATAATATGCCTATCATATTCCCAGTCATTTCAACTAGAGATTCATAATAATACAGTATATCATTCCTGCCGACCGTCATTTTTTCCACAGCCCACTCCGGATGGAATTTTTTGTAGTGGTTTACAAGCAGTACCTGTAATTCTTTTGGATAACCCTCTTCCGCTTTCTTTATAAGCGGCGCAAGCCAGTTGTTATCTTTTATAATATACCCGTCAACCAGACCTGATATCATCAGGTGTTTTACCGGGTCAGCTTCCGGCGTTGAAATCATTTCATTGATAAGTGTTTCTGTTTCACTGTAATGCCCAAACCCAAAATCGCATCTTACTCCATCAATATAATAATAAACTGCAAAACCTTCATCGGCAGAACCGTGATAAAAATCTCCGCCGGATGTTTTGGCATCATTTACAATTTTGTCAAATTCAGCCTGCGACATATTTTTATTCAGCATAACTATAGTATCGATATCTGAATTTTCATCTGCATAGCCTTTGGCAGCAGAGCCGGTCACGGCTGCTGCGCGTATATTTAGAAAACTGAATATTTTCAGATTTTCAGCAGCCTGTTTAAGTCTTTGTTTGCTTATTTCATTCATAACAATGCCCTCCATATATTAAAGAGGGCATAATTTTTTTATTCATTAGATAAATCGAACTGATGCAGCCGGTTTTTTTGATCAGAACCAGCTTGATTTCTTTTTCCTTCTGGTTCCGCCGATCCCCAATACACCCAATAACCCGCGGGTCACTTCACGCGCAACAGTTCTGCCGACCTGCCTGGCTGTAGTACTGGTAAGAACCTTTTCTACTGTGCTTTTTTCTTCTTTTTTGGGCTTGTCTCCGGTTTCTTCAGCTGCCTTTTCCTGTTCGGCTTTATGTTCTTCCAGTTTTTTATTCAGTATTTCAAGAGCGCTTTCCCTGTTAATTTCCTCATTATACTTCGCAGCTAATTTTGAACCGGCAATTATTTCATCAATTTCTGACTGTGTAAGTATATCCATTCTTGATCGCGGAGCGCAGAGCAGAGTTGCAGCAAGCGGGGTCGGATTCCCTTTTTCGCTAAGGACAGTTACCGCCGCTTCGCCGATACCCAGACTTGTAAGAAGGTCATCAATATCATAATATTCGCTCATTGGGTAATTCTCAGAAATAAGCTTAATATCTTTTCTATCTTTAGCTGTAAAAGCGCGGAGTGCATGCTGAACTTTCATACCAAGCTGGCTTAGTACAATGTTCGGAATATCAGTTGGATTTTGAGTGCAGAAGAATATTCCCACTCCCTTTGAACGTATTAGTTTAATGATACTTTCTATCTGGCTAAGCAATGCGCCGCTTGCTTCATTAAAAAGTAAATGAGCTTCATCAATGAAAATTACGAGCTTTGGCTGGTCAAGATCCCCTTCTTCAGGGAATGTTGCATATATTTCTGCAAGCAGGCTAAGCAGAAAAGTAGAAAACAGCTTGGGCTTAGTCTGCATATCAATAAGCCTTATAACTGAAATTACCCCTCTGCCGTTGCTGTCACACCTTACAAGATCTTCTGCTTCAAATGATCTTTCACCAAAGAACTGATTTGCCCCCTGCTGTTCAAGCTCAACAATTTTCCGAAGAATAATTCCCAGTGAGCTAGAAGAAACTTTGCCGTATGATGCTTCAAATTCCGCCTTGCCTTCTTCCTGAATAAACTGAAGCAGGCGTTTCATATCTGCAAGATCAAGCAATGGTAATTGTTTGTCATCTGAATATTTGAATATAACTGATACTAGACTGGATTGAGTTTCATTCAGCTCAAGCATTCTTGAAAAAAGTACGGGACCGAATTCTGATGTAGTAGCCCTTAGCCTGGTTCCTTTTTCTCCTGAAATTGTCAAAAACTCAATGGTATTCCCTTCCGGATTCCATGGCAGGCCGATGTGCTGCATGCGTTCATCAACTTTTGGATTGGCGGTTCCCGGTTTAGCAACTCCGCTTAGGTCGCCTTTGATATCCATCACAACTACCGGCACGCTTTTTGCAGCAAGTGATTCTGTAATTAACTGCAGTGTTTTGGTCTTTCCGGTTCCGGTTGCGCCGGCAATTAAACCGTGTCTGTTCATAGTTTTAAGCGGCAGCTTAATATGAGTACCGGTTAAAATTTCTTTATCCAGAATTGCCGCGCCTAGGGTAATTGTTTCACCTTTGAAAGTATATCCGTCGTTGATTGATTGGATAAATTTTTCTTTTCTATCTTTTTCAGTCATAAGTACAATATGATAATATTCTGCAAAGATACGGATTTAACAATAATGTAAAAATATCAATTAAGATAATAAAAAGGGGCTTTCGCCCCTTTAAATCTCATTCAGTAATTCTTCGATATGTCCAGGTACCTTAACCTTCTCATATATCTTCTCAATTATTCCCTTTTCATCTATAATAAACGTAGTCCTAACTACTCCCATATATTTCCTGCCATACATGCTTTTTTCCTGCCAAACGCCGTAATCATTAAGCATTGTTTTTGTTTCATCGCTTAATAAAGTGAACGGCAGTTCGTATTTATCCTTAAACTTGTTATGGCTTTTTGTATCATCAGGCGATACGCCGATTACTACGGTATTTTTCTTTTCAAATTTTTTGATATTATCCCTGAAATCGCAGGCTTCCTGAGTACAGCCGCTGGTCATATCCTTAGGATAAAAATACAGCACAACTTTTTTACCCTTCAAATCCTTCAGTGAAATTTTTCCTCCGCTATCAGCGACAAGACTGAATTCGGGAGCTTTATCTCCAATTTTCAGCATAAATTTCAATTATTTTTTGCGAGCCTAAGCGATGCAATCTCAACAAACAGAAACACAAAATCCATTTAGTTATTTGAATTGCGGCTAAAGCCGCTGTTTTTTTATCGTTCTCCACGGGCTGAAGCCCGTGGCTACTCAATTATCACTTTTGGTTACAGAAGTTTGTATATAAAAATTGACAATTGTATAATTCAACCTGATTTACTCTGCTCTTTAGAGCAGAGGGAAAAGTCTAATAAATATTAGCGGCTTTAGCCGCAATTGAAAAATCAAAGTCATTTCCTTTAACAATCTAAAAAATAAGATTCATTTGCGAGCGAACGAAATAAGCGCGGCAATCTTATTGATAATAAGATTGCTTCGCCTGCGCCCGCAAATATATTTACGCTCCGGCTGCTGCGTTCTTTAAAGCATCAAAGTTAACCTGAACACCGGGATTTTCAGTAACTTCAACATACTTGATCACACCATCTTTATCTATCAGGTATACTGCTCTCTGTGCAGTTTCTTTCTGACCATGGGCAAATTCCGGCTGAACAACATCATATTTTCTTATTACTTCCCTGTTAAAATCGCTTAACAGCGGATATTTGATTCCGTTCTTATCTGCAAATGCTTTCTGTACAAAAGTTCCGTCTACACTTATACCAAGTATCTCAGCATTCATACCCTGGTATGCATTGAAGTTATCGTTCATAGTACACATTTCTGTTGTGCATACACCTGTAAAAGCCTGCGGAAAAAATAAAAGAACAACATTTTTCCCTTTGTAATCTTTTAATGATACCTGGGCAAGCTCAGCCGATGGTGTAAATGATGGTAATGTAAAATCAGGTGCTTTATCTCCAGCTTTTAAAGCCATTTTAATTCCCCTATCCAGAGCAAAGGATTAATTTCCTTAAGTATGCTCAAATTATTTTTTTTAAATTTTATTATTTTATCAGAAATCAACTAACCGAAAACCGGAATTAAATGTTGATCGCTTCTCCATATGCATCTGCTGCTGCTTCCATTATTGCCTCTGCAAGCGTTGGGTGAGCGTGAACAGTTCTTACTATCTGCTCATAAGTTGCTTCCAGCGATTTACCCAGTGTAATTTCAGCGATAAGCTCACTTGCTTCATTTCCGCAGATATGCGCTCCAAGCAGCTCGCCGTATTTTGCATCAAATATAAGCTTTACAAGACCGGCTGTTTCACCAACTGCCCTTGCCTTGCCGCTTGCGCTGAACGGGAACTTACCTATCTTAACTTCATAACCAAGCTCTTTTGCTTTCTTTTCTGTCATACCAACTGATGCAACCTGGGGCTGGCAGAATGTAACTGCGGGAATGCAGTTATAATCTACATCCGGTACATGGTGACCTGCAATTTTTTCTGCGCAGTTAATACCTTCGGATGCAGCTACATGGGCAAGCCAGGGGGGACCGTTAACGTCACCAATTGCATAAACTCCGTCAATGTTAGTTTTATAATTGCTGTCAACTTTAATAAATCCTTTTTCAAGCAGTACTCCCATTTCTTCCAGTCCAAAGCCTTCAACATTACCGGCAAATCCAACAGCAACAAGTGCTATATCACTTTCAATTTCAGCATTGTTCTTTCCGCTTACTTTTGTAATTACTTTTTCTGTCTTGCTGTTTGGAGCGGTTTTTTCAACGGTAATACTTTCAACTTTAGTTGAAGTCATTACGTTGATTCCCATTTTCCTGTATTCCCTGCCAACAACATCGCTCATTTCCTTATCTTCCATCGGCAGAGGCTGGTCAAGCATTTCCACCACAGTAACTTTTGCGCCGAATGCATTCCAGAAATAAGCAAATTCCATACCAATAGCGCCGGCACCGATAATTGTGACACTTTCAGGCAGCTTATCCAGAACAATACCTTCCATAAATGATAGTACACGCTTGCCGTCAACATTCATACCCGGAAATGACCTGGCTCTTGAACCGGTTGCAACGATTGTATGTTTAGCAATCAGCTCATCAGTAACTTTTCCATCTTTGTGAACTTCAATAAGGGTACCGTCTGCTGTTTTTTTTATTTTTCCGTAACCGGTATAATTAGTGATCTTGTTCTTTTTCATAAGGTATTGCACGCCTTTTTCTGACTTATCAGCTACATCTCTTGATCTTTTTACCACCGCTGCAAAATCAAATTCAACATTACCTGCAGTAATACCGTATTCTTTTGATTTCTTCATCATATGCATTACTTCAGCAGCTTTCAGTAAAGATTTGGAAGGAATACATCCCCAGTTTAAACAAATTCCGCCAAGCCTTGCAGTTTCAACTAAAGCAGTTTTTAATCCAAGCTGGGAAGCCCGTATTGCTGCTGAATAACCACCAACACCGCCGCCTATAACAACTACATCAAATTCACTTTTTGCCATATTTTTTCCTGATTCCCGGCATAAACGGGAAAATTAATTAATTAAATTAATAAATTTTAGATTTAATACACAAAAATACGCAAAAAATCCCATTTACTCAATTGAGATAATCAGGAACAGCAGCATTAAATGATTATGAAAATAAATTGCCCCCTAAAATCCGTATTTTCGCTCTATCTAAACAGGCAAATTCTTCACGGATTTAAAAGGGGGCTTAGGGGGTAAAACTATGAAGCTGAACAGAATTAAGCTAGAATAACTTAACAATACTAAAATAAACTATAATTTTTTGAGATGTAAAAGAAAAAAAACAGGCAATGTCGATTAGTTATTTTATAAAAACCTCATTTTTTGCTTAGTTTTAAACATTATTAAGGTAATTTGTCGATTGGTCAGCATAAAAAGTATAAAAATTAATTGAAAATTTATTTTGTTGTATATTATCAGGATGTTAGTTATTTTCGTGGCTAATTTAATCAATTCCTAAAGGAGGAAAATTGAAAAAAACTTTGTTCATCTTCATCGCATTAATCGGATTGGCAATATTCAGTCAGTCAGCTAACGCTCAAAACCAGAATTTTTCCATGACAAACAATACCGGAATGATCCTTGTTGACGTTTTTATTTCACCAAGCGCTTCTGATAACTGGGGTTCAGATGTAATTCCAAAGGATATGATACTTGACGGGGAAACATTTGATTTTACTTTCACCGGCGTTGATCCTGAACATTGCAGCTGGGATATTTTATTTACCGCTGATGACGGCAATAAATATTACATGAGGGGCGTTGATCTGTGCAGTATAACATCAATAACGCTTTCAAAGTAAAAAAGTATAATACAAAAAAACCCGCTTAAATTAAGCGGGTTTTTTTAAAATTATTTTTCAAAAATCAGAATTTCAAATTCATTTTTAACCTGTATTCCTTATCGTTAATACCGGATCTTAAAAACTTTTCATCGCTTACATCAAAATCAAACAAATGTGCATCAACATAGGCATCAACCAGATTCACTACGTAAACTATTACAAAATACCAGACGAAATCATCCCTCTGTCCGCGGTAAAATTCGCGTAAAGATTTTAAGCTCAGGTTTCCGTTTGGATTTTCCGGTGTCTGTGATACTGAATATTCATCCCTGTAATCTTTATACAGATTATTCAGGCGGAAATACTCATATCCAAAATATCCAATCAAGCCGCCGATAACCGGAATTTTCCAGTATGACTCATTATAGAATTGCCCTGCCCCGGGCAGTGCTGCACTTAGCAGTACTGCAACGGTTGGTGATTTCCTCATTCTGAATTTTTTGAGCGGTTCCTTTTGTTTTGCTGTGGTAATATTTGAATCAGTTTTCAGCGTATCCAATTTGCGGACAAACGAAGTGAGCGAAGCAATCTTATAATCACTTAATTTCAGCCTCAGCAGCTCCTGCCCCATTGTACCTGAACAAAATAAAAAAGGCACAGTTATCAGAATAATAACTGTACCTTTTTGGAAAAACTTTATAATTTTATTCATCAAATCATTTAGATTTCAGAATATACCGTATTATTTAGGAGGCTGCTGATTCGGATCAACCTGCTGCTGCTGTTGTGGCTGCTGATTCGGATCAGTCTGCTGCTGCGGCTGCTGCATTTCATTTGGAACGTTAGGCTGCGGGAAATTCTGCTGTCCTGAGTTCTGCTGAATAATGCTTTCATTTGTGCCGCCGCCTTTGTTTATAAGCACATTAGTTATAAGTGAAAAAAGCAGCAATATTGTAGCAAGGATACTGGTTAATTTAATTAAAAAATCTGCTGTTCTGCGGACACCAAAAACCATGGAAGCATCACCGCCGCCGCCGCCAAAAGTACCGGCTAAACCGCCGCCTTTTGATGACTGGATAAGCACAACCCCCATAAGCAGAATTGCCACTAAAACAAGCAAAATTATCAAAATACTGATCATTTTAAATCCTTTGTGTTAATATCATTAATTTCAGAACTGCAATTTTAATGATAATTTTATTGATTTTAAAGTCTAAATTTACGGGTAAAATTTAAATTATTGTTGTTGGTGAGAACACCAACAACGGGGGTAAAAATATCTATTCATCAAATGACATTAAGTCATGGATGAATATATTCGTAATTCCTAATTCGTAATTCGTAATTGCTTTACTCCCATCCTTGATTTTCGAGAAGCTGATCCCCGGATACTGAGCGAAGCTCCTTAGCAGGTGCCCCAATAAAAATCATTCTCGCGGGAACATTCTTAGTTACAACAGCGCCTGCGGCAACAAGGGCATCTTCGCCGATTTCAATTCCGGGCAGTATAACTGCTCCCCCGCCTATCCTTCCGCCTTTTCTCACAGTAACGCCTTTAAAATGTTTAAAGCGTTCTTCTGTTCTGCCCAGATAGTTATCGTTAGTAGTAATAACTCCCGGGGCAATAAAACAAAAATCTTCAAGGGTTGAATATGCTGTTATGTAGCTGTTGGTTTCCAGCTTGCATTTTTTGCCGATGGTTGAAAAGTTTTCAACTGTACAGCTTCTGCCGATAATTGTATATTCGCCCACTGTAACATCTTCGCGAACTGCGGCTGAATCAGCAATGAGCACATTATTTGCAATACTGCAGCCGGTGTAAATTATTACCTGCGCGCCTATTAAGCATTCATCACCAATAACTGCAGGCTCATATTTTTTATCTGACTTAAAAATACTCCGTTTGCTCCTCAGCGGATGCTTGCCAACTACAGTGTTTGCATCTATCCTGACGCCCTTTCCAATTTTTGTGCCGGCATAGATAACAACATTATGCCCTATCTGGCACTCATCACCTAGTACAACATCTTTTTCTATAACTGTAAACTGACCAATGGTGCAGTTTTTGCCCAGTATTGCCGAAGGGTCAATATACATATTGCCCATGGTTTGTAAAAATTTTCCTGTTTCCATTTAACTATAATTATTTTCCCCTCCCCTTCGGAGTTTGCTCAAACCCTAATTTGCGAGGAGCTAAGCGACGAAGCAATCTTAAAAAAATTAACTAATTTTGCAATTTTTTTCTATACTTCTCATCTAACAAATTAAAACTGTAGTTTTGAGACAGCCCCTTCGGTGAGGAGCAGTCAACACCACCGGTGCTGACGGGGTTAGGTCTGTTTTAAATTTATAAAAGCTAATATACCCACCAATTAAATGCTTTTCAAATCAATAAATTACGGATAATTCAGTAAGAATTATTCCATTATTGATATTTACAACAGACTTTTGCATATTTGCACTGATATATGGTATTATGCTAATTTTTGTTCATTTTTATATATTAATAAGGGAGGTACACTATGTCATTCATCTTTACAGCACGCCACTTCAAAGCCCACGATTCGCTAAAACAGCTTGCAGAAGAAGAATCTAAAAAATTTCCAAAGATATACGACGGTATCATTAAAACAGAGGTTATTTTAAGTTATGATAAGCCTGAAAACAGCATTAAACATGCGGAGGTTATTGTTCATGCAAAAAATAACCACACTTTTACTGCAAAGGAATCTTCGGATGATTTTACAAAATCAATTCTGTCATCTATAGAAAAAGTAGAGATACAGATAAGAAAATTCAAAGATAAGCTGACAGACCACAGCAATGATATATCAGTAAAACATATAGAAAAAGAAGCATAACTTTTTCTTTATTTAATGCTTTTTATAAAGAAGCAATAAAAATATGAAAGAGCTTCATAAAGTCCTCAAAAATATTGAGGAAGTAAAAAAAGAAAAGATCACGGTCGAGTTTTTTTATAACGCAGCTAAAGACCGTTTTAAGCTGACGAAGATCTCAGAAGGTGATAAAGGTCTGGATAAAATTATCCGCGACCAGCACATTCACCGCCCGGGCCTTGCGCTTGCAGGCTACACTGCTCTTTTTACATTTGACAGGGTGCAGATCCTCGGAAACACAGAGATGCGTTATCTAAAACAGCTTTCACCGGAGCTTCGCACAAAAGCATTAAAAAAATTCTTTTCTTTTAATATGCCCTGTATTTGCCTTACATTCAACAACAAGCCCAGCGAAGAATTTATGGAAATGGCGAATAAAAAGGAAATTCCTGTATTCATTACACCGCTGGAAACAACCAAGTTCGCATATTTTATAAATGATTTCCTTGATGACCAGTTTTCTCCCCAGGTAGCATTGCACGGCTCTTTTGTAGATGTTTACGGTGTAGGTCTGCTTTTCTATGGAAGAAGCGGAATAGGAAAAAGTGAAATCGCGCTCGATCTTGTTGAACGGGGCCACAGGCTTGTAGCAGATGATGTGGTCATGATCTCCAGAAAAGGTGACGGGATTTTAATGGGAACAGGTACTGAACTGGTTAAACATTTTATGGAAATCCGCGGGCTGGGAATTATTGACGTAAGAAGCGTTTTCGGTATCAGGGCAATAAGGTTCCAGAAAAGGGTTGAGCTGCTGGTAAACCTTGAAGAATGGGATCCAAAAAAAGAATATACCCGTACAGGTCTTGACAGTGAAACAATTGATATGCTGGGTGTTGAGCTTCCTTTTGTAAGATTGCCGATTTTCCCAGGAAAAAATATTACAGTAATATCAGAAATAATTGCTTTGAATTACCTGTGCAAACATTACGGTTACGATGCAGCAAAAGCCCTGAGCGCCAAGCTGGAAAGTACCATAAGCAGCAAATCAAAGAATAAAGACAGCCATTTTGGATATGAAAGATCCGTAGAGTATCTTGAACATGATTTTGAATAAAATATTTACAAAGACTTATAAAAGTTACATGAAAAATTAATTAACAGCCATGATTACCAATTCAAAACTGCTCTTTTTAACCGCCTTCATTTCACTTCTTGCTTTAAACTGTTCAAAAAAAGATAATGTTAATACAGATTCACAGGATGATTATTCAAAAGTAGCTCCTACTGATACTGCGGGAGCTGTAACAGGTGACTGGATAATACAGCGAGAGCTTGCTGACCCGCAAAGCCTGAACCCTGTTACATTACAGGATGCAACCGGAAGGGAATTTTCACTTCATGTTTTTGAAAGATTGATGTGGGCAGCCGGGAGAGAGGATTATGAGCTTGTTCCGTGGCTGGTTGAATCCAAACCGGAAGAAACACCTGACCATTTAACCTATACTTATAAATTAAAAAAAGGTATAACTTTCAGTAACGGTAAACCTTTAACGGGCAAAGATGTAGTTTTTACTTTTAAAGCAATGATGAACCCGCTGGTTGATGCAGCTCAGTCTAGGCAGGCAATTGATATGCTTAAAAATGTTGAGCTTGTTGGCGGAGATGAATATACAGTCAGGTTTAATCTTTCACGTCCGTATTTTAAAGCTGTTTATGCATTATCGGATATTCAGATAATGTCTAAAGCTGCTGCAGACCCGGAAAGTCTGACGGATAAATATTCATTTGAAGAATGCAAAGATATGGCAACTGCCCAGAAAAATCCTGATATGAAAAAATTTGCAGACTTTTTCAATTCACAGGAAGCAAACCGCGACCCCTCAAGGTTAATAGGTTCAGGACCTTATATATTTGAAAAATGGGATACTGGTCAGTGGGTGCATTTTAAACGTAATCCAAATTACTGGAACAATACCGCAGTTCATGGTATGGCGTATCCGGAAAAGCTGATAATAAGGGTAATTCAGGATCAAAGTGCTGCAACTGTTGCTGCCAAGAACAAAGAAATTGACCTGATGTATGTTGTTAAACCAATGGATTTCGTTAAAGAGCTTGCTAACCCTGAACAGTTCAACATGAAAAAAGCAGACCCGTTTGAACCGCAATTTACTTATATAGGTTACAACATGAATAATGTTTTGTTCAGCGATGTTAAAGTAAGATGGGCTTTAGCATATATTGTTGACAGAAATACAATAATAGAAAAAGTTCAGTATGGGTTGGCAGTTCCTATACAGGGACCGGTTTATTTTGGTGATAAAAAAAATTTTAATCCAAACTTACCAACAATAGAATTTAATCCTGAAAAAGCAAAGCAGCTGTTAAAAGAAGCTGGATGGCAGGATTCAGATGGTAATGGAATATTAGATAAAAATATTAACGGCATTAAAACTGAATTTAAATTTACGTATTTACTTAATACAAACGAATCCCGCAAACAAACTATACTAGTAATTGCCGATGCGCTTAAAAAGATAGGAATTATTGCAGAGATTCAAACATTGGAATGGTCTGTATTTCTTGAAAAGATCAAAAAACATGAATTTGATGCTTTGATGGGAGCATGGGTATTAACTGACTATCCGCCTGATCAGTACCAGTTATATCATTCTTCACAGTCAAAAAATGACGGAAGCAATTACGGAAGTTACAGCAGCCGTTTAGCTGATTCATTAATGGAAGCTTACAGGTCAGAATTTGATGAAACAAAGAGAATAGAAATAAGCATGCAAATTCAAAAAGTATTATATGATGATCAGGCTTATACATTTCTCTGGACACCAAAGGCAAAATATGTGTATGCAGAAAGGTTTAAAAATGTCAGATGGTATCCAACGCCGCCAACGGCTTATCATACACCTGAATGGTGGGTTCCGGCAAATCAAAGGAAATACCAAAGCGCTAATTAACAATTATTTTTAAACAATATTAAAATTACGAGATAATCTGTTTTTTAAGGACCGGAAAAATATATAAAAATCCGGTCTTTTTTTAATAAAAGCCTTATTTTTATCAGAATTCATTTTGCAGTTGAATTTCTCGTTAATATAGATAAATTGCGGTTTATATATCAAAAATTTTCAATTTTTTACATAAAAAAGATTTCTTTCAAATTAACTGAAGTAAATAATATGAACAAAATTAAATTAACTGCCCTCATTGCAGTTATGATCTTTTCAATCATAATTACCGCCTGTGGAGGAAAAACAACACAGCAAAATACCAATAATAAGCAGCAGTCAAATGATCTTTCACCTGTAGATACAGCCGGAGCAGTTGTTGGTGACTGGCTGATAATCAGAGAAATGTCTGACCCGGAAAAACTAAACCCTATAGTTTCAAATGATGCAAGCGCTTCAGAAATTACATCTTATATTTTTGAATATCTGCTCACGCAAAACAAAGAAACTTATGAGCTGGAACCATTACTGGCAAACATGCCTGAAATTTCTGCTGATAACCTGAACTATACATTCACAATCAATAAGAATGCAAGATTTTCTGACGGAAAACCGGTAACTGCAGCAGATGTAGTTTTTACTTTAAAGCTTATTAAAATTCCGTTTATAGATGCAGCAGCAACCCGGAATTATTTTGAAATGGTTGAAAAAGCAGAAATTGCAGATGGTGATCCGCTAAAAGTTAAATTTACATTAACAAAACCAAACTGGAGAGGTATTTATACTTTAGGATTATTCAGCATACTGCCTAAACATGTTCTTGACCCGCAAAATGTTACTGATAACTTCCAGTGGGAAGAATTTAAAGATATGAATGTAGCTCGCAATAACGGTGCTATGCAGAAGTATGCAGATTTTATAAACTCCCAGGAAGTTTCAAGAGAAGCAAAGTATTTAGTGGGTTCAGGTCCGTATTTATTTGAAAAATGGGATACTGGTGCAGGGGTTACACTAGTAAGAAACCCGAACTACTGGGGAGGCAGTGTAACAACACCTAACTATCCGCAGAAAATTATATTCAAAACAATCCAGGATAACTCGGCAGCACTTGTTTCAGCTAAAAACAAGGAAGTTGATGCAATGTATGTTATAAAACCCTCTGATTTCTACAAAGATCTTGAAAATGCTGACCAGTTCAGCCTTGTAAAAGCAAGACCTTTTGAACCGGCTTATACATACCTGGCATGGAACCAGCTTAATCCCCTCTTCCAGGATAAAAAAGTAAGGCTTGCCCTTGCTCATATGGTTGACAGAAAAAGTATAATTGAAAAAGTAATGTACGGCGATGGTGTGCCGATCCAGTCTCATGTATTTTATAAAAATACAAAACTTCTCAATGCTGAACTTCCTGAAATCCCGTTTGATCCGGAAAAAGCCAAAAAGCTTTTTGAAGAAGCCGGATGGAAAGATACTGACGGTGACGGAATACTTGATAAAGTTATTAACGGTAAAAAAACTGACTTCAAGTTCACTTTCCTCAGCAATACAAACCCTGTAAGAAAACAGATTTTACTTGTAATTGTTGATGCATTGAAGAAAGTTGGCATACAGGCAGAAGTACAGGAGCTTGAATGGTCAGTTTATCTTGATAAAACCAAAAAACATGAATTTGAAGCAACATACTCTGCATGGACTTCGCCCACAACGCCGCCCGATCCTTTCCAGATATGGCATTCCTCTCAATCACAGGGTGAAGGAAGCAATTATATCAGCTTCCATAATAAATATAACGACAGCCTTATAGAAGCATACAGGAATGAAATGGATGAAAGCAAACGAATATTGCTTATAAAAGAATGGCAGAAATTAATTTATGATGAACAGCCATACACATTTTTGTGGAGCCCAAGGGCAAGATATATTTTTGACAAGAGATTTAAAAATGCAAGGTGGTATAATATACAGCCAAGTCCAACATACAATGAATGGTGGGTTCCGGCAGGTTCACAGAAATACACTCAAAATAAGAATAATTAACCAAAGATAGATGTCACAGTACATTTTAAAAAGAGTGCTGCTTTTCATTCCAACACTGATAGCTATTACTATCATTACCTTTACAATTTCAAGATTGGCGCCGGGCGACCCTACTGAGCTTAAAGTAGGTGTAAGCGGTGAAAATATGAAAGCGGATGAAAAAAGCCAGCTGAACCAGCAGGCAAAAGAATACTATAAACAGAAATGGGGCCTTGATAAACCCATTTATATGCAGTATTTGATTTGGCTTGGCAATATGGCTACAGGTGATTTTGGAAATTCCTTTGTAGATAATCGTCCTGTAATGAGTAAAATAATGGAAAGAATACCGGTGACTGCTCCAATTACGCTTATGGTTATATCACTAAGCTACTTAATAGCAATCCCTATCGGAATATATTCTGCCGCACGGCAGTACAGCAAGATAGACAGGTTTTCTACTTTTATGCTTTTTGTTTTTTACTCATTGCCGTCATTCTGGGTTGCTACAATGGCAATAGTATTTTTAGCAAACGTAGAATATATAAAAATTTTCCCGACTTCAGGTTTATATACATTAGGGTCAGAAAACTGGAGCTTTCTTGAAAAAGCATGGGACAGGGTTTACCATCTTATACTGCCGGTTGCCTGCAGTTCGCTTGCAAGCTTTGCTTTTCTTTCCAGGCAAATGAGAGGCAGCATGCTTGAAGTAATTAGGCAGGATTACGTTAGAACTGCACGGGCAAAAGGACTTACCGAAAAGAAAGTTGTAATGAAGCATGCACTGCGTAATTCCCTCATCCCGATAATAACGTTGTTAGGCGGAATTTTACCCAGCCTTGTTGGCGGTTCGGTTATCATTGAATCGATTTTCAGCATTCCCGGCATCGGGCAGCTTGCTTTCCAGGCACTAATTGCCCGTGACTATCCGCTGATCATGGCTGAGCTTGTTCTGGCTGCAGTATTAACCATGCTTGGATTGCTTCTGGTTGATATTCTTTATGCTATAGTTGATCCGAGGATCGCTTTTTCAAAGAAATAAATAATTGTGTAATATTATATGGCTGACAGAAAAGTTACCGAAACTGAATTTATAGGCGATAATACGATGGCCGGAGGACCTGCTCCGCAGGTTATGGTGACTGAAGGAAACGAAATTCCGCAGAACGGCAACGGCCTAAAACGCAAGGTTGACCAGACTTATTGGTCTTTGGTAAAGCACCAGTATAAAAAAAATAAACTGGCTGTTGCGGCACTATATGTAGTTATTTTTCTGGTTGCAATGGCTTTAACTGCAGATTTTGTAGCTAATGATAAACCTTTATATTGCAGTTACAAAGGCGAAACATACTTCCCGGTCATTAAAGAATATATGGTAGGTTTGGGATTATCTAAATGGGAAGGTGATTTTCTGAATGTTGACTGGAAAACACTTGAATTTGAGTCGGCTGTATGGCCCCCGATAAAATATGCACCTTCAAATGTGGATCTTTTCAATAATTCTGCTCCCCCATCCGTTGAAACCGGGCATTATCTTGGTACAGATGCAATAGGAAGGGATGTTCTTGCCGGGCTGATTCACGGCTCAAGGGTTTCACTTTCTGTTGGTTTTATAGCTGCGGGTATTGCAATATTTATCGGGGTTTTTCTTGGTTCTTTAGCCGGATATTATGGCGGAAAAGTTGACCTGCTTATAATGAGATTTGTTGAGATAATGCAGCTTTTCCCTTCATTTTTTCTGATCATAACAATTGTAGCATTATACGGCTCAAGTATATGGTACATCATGATTGCAATCGGGCTAACAAGCTGGACAGGCAATACTAAACTTGTAAGAGGAGAAATCCTGAAAGTAAGAAGCATGGATTATGTTCAGGCTGCAGTTTCGCTGGGGCTTTCCAATTCTAGAATAATTTTCAGACATGTTCTTCCGAATGCAATAGCACCGGTACTGATAGCTGCTTCATTCGAAATTGCCGGAGCAATTCTGGCTGAAGCTGGTTTAAGTTTTCTGGGGTTTGGTGTTGCAGCCACAAAAGTAACATGGGGTTCAGTATTATCTGAAGCTCGCGGGGCAACCAGTTCCTGGTGGCTTGCAGTTTTCCCCGGTTTTATGATTTTTTTAACAGTAGTTGCTTATAATCTTGTTGGTGAAGGTTTAAGAGATGCCCTTGACCCAAGACTGAGAGATTAATTTTAGAATTTACAATATAAAAATATAAATAAAAGGAGATGTAAATATGGTATGGACTCTGGAACTGGCTTCTTACCTTGATGACGCACCGTGGCCGGCTAATAAAGCAGAGCTCATAGATTATGCTATAAGAACGGGGGCTCCCCAGGAGGTTATAGAAAACCTCAGGGATCTGGAGGATACTGATGAGCCTTACGAAAGCATAGAAGAGATTTGGCTTGATTACCCGACCAAGGAAGACTTTTTCTATGATGATGAAGAAAAAGATTTTTAAATTTAAGCTCCATTTTAACCCCGAGCAATCGGGGTTTTTTACAGTTGAAATAATATAATCATTTCAATTTTTACTCTGATATTATTGAAAAAATCACAAACCTATTTTTACCTTCCGGCCGCAATTCTGGTATTATTATTAACCGGCTCTTTATTTTCACAGGCAGATAAAACTGAGACCGGGGATATTACTTTTGAGTATAAAAAAACTGAAATAATCCAGGAAGCTTCGCTGCTGGATATAATGCTGCTGCCAAGGGAAAAATATTTCAACAGGGTAAACCTGGAAGAAGATATCGGAAGGTTAAATAAATATTATTTCGATAATGGTTTCTTTGACGTTGCAATTGATACCGTTACTTCTTATGATAAAGATGATAATGAAACAGATATTAAGTTCATTATCATTGAAAACTCTCAGTATCTTATAAAGGAAATCAGGTACCAGGGACTGGACAGCCTTCCTCCTTCTATAAAAAGCTCTGTTTATTCCAGCCAGCTTATCGAACCGGGGAATCCTTACAACAAAAATAAAATATCACAGGAAAGGGACCGGATTATCGGGATACTTCAGAATAACGGTTATTATTATGCGCAGATAGATACTATAAGAAGCAGGATAGATTCTTCAAGGAGAGGAATTATTATAGGAAAATTTTCCGATGAGATGCAGAAAAACCCCGAATACAAGAATAAAGTGCTTGTCAGGCTTCGTTTTATAGGAACAAAAGAAGTTTACAGGTTCGGCAAAATTAATATTGATATAGAGAAGAATAAATATGATATATCCAAAGATATAATTACCCGTGAAATTGCGTTTAAGGAAGGTGAAATTTTTAACAGAAGCAAGCTGATTGAAACTGAAAGGAATTTTTCAAAGCTTGCTATTATTCAGCTGGGCAGGGTTGTTGAAGATACTATTTTACCGGACAGGACAATTGAAATGAATGTTAATATTACTATTAATAACAAATATGAGCTGACACCAAGCATATATACTTCATATCAGTCTAACAGGCTTTTTTTAGGGGCAAATCTTGAATATAAGGATAAATATTTCTTTGGCGGCGGAAGAACATTCAGCATCACAACAGAAGGTTTATACAATTCACGCTATATTAACGGGGCTTCTATTAATTTCTCATTATTTCAGCCATTTCTGTTTAACCGGAATATTACAGCAACTCTTTCTCCCGAAATTGCCTTTCTTAATATTAACAAAAATACAAGTGCTGTAGTATTCAGGAACCTGCTCAGACTTTCATATTACATTGCTGACTATACATTTTATAACAATGCATATTCTGATCTGACATTTGACTACGTAAATTTGAACTTAAAAATAACTGATGAACAGGAAAATGAACTGGGAAATTTCAAATTCTATTTTGTAAACAGTATCATTGGCTTAAATCTTGTTCATAATAATACAAACAGCCTGTTTAATCCTTCCAAAGGATTCTATCATACTATCTCGGCTGAATCAGCCGGTGCATTGCCAAGACTGCTGACATTGGTAAACAGCAGCCTGCTATATTCCCAGTATGTAAAGCTAAGCACTGTAAACAGCTTTTATTTTGATATTTCTGATGACAGGGCAAGCTCTATTGTAGCAACTCATTTTGAAATCGGTGATATTATAGAATACGGAAGCGGGGAAAATATTGTTGCAGTTGATAAATTATACAAATTTTTTATGGGAGGCGGCAACAGTATCAGGGGCTGGGGTGCTCAAAAAGGCGGTATACTCGATAACCCGGAAGAAGGCGGAAAGTTCCTTTTATTCGGAAGTGTTGAATGGAGAAGAAAACCATTTCCGCAGCGAAGCTTTCTGTATCCTTTGTGGGGTGTTTTATTTTTTGACTACGGTAATGTTTGGGAAAGCGACAGATTTTTCAGGATGGACCAGATTGCGCTTGCAGCCGGATTCGGGGTCAGGTATGATTCGTTCGTAGGGCCAATCAGGATAGACCTGGGTTTTAAGCTGTATGATCCGCTTGCGCCTGATGGCGATAAATGGCTGTGGCAGCAGCCTGGAAATATTTTTAAGTCCAAATATGCAATTCAGTTCGGGTTAGGAAATGCTTATTAATGAATAAATAATGTGGAATAATATTACAGGGCAAAATGAAGTAAAGGAAAAACTATCTGCAGTTTTCGGTGCAGGTAAAACGGGTCATGCTTATCTTTTTGAAGGAATTGACGGCGTAGGTAAAGATGCCGCTGCCATTGAATTTGCAAAACTTCTTAACTGTACTGATGTTCAGCCGGGTAATAATGCTTGTGATAAATGTGATGACTGCATAAAAATTACCCGCTTTCGCTCTGATTATTTTAAGCTGGTCTGTGCTTTGCCTTCTGCCAAAAGTGATGAATCTGATTCAGACCCGGTTGAAAAGCTGGCTGCAGCTGATTTTGATGAATACATGGAACAGCTGGCGCTTAAATCAGAAAATCCTTATCATCATATCAAGCTTACAGGCGCTAATAATATCAGAATAAACTCAATAAGGGACCTTGTCAGTAAAATATATCTTTCCGCTCCCCGCGGAAAAATCAAAGTATTCCTGGTATCAGAAGCAGATAAAATGAGACAGGAAGCCGCAAATGCCCTGCTGAAAATCCTGGAAGAGCCTCCAAAGAACAGTATAATCATTTTAACTACTTCAAAAGTTAACTCTCTTCCGCAAACTATTATCGGCAGATGCCAGAAAATTCATTTTGAAGCGCTTAAAGAACAGGATATCGCTGATAAACTTTTTACTGAAGGAAATTATTCAGAAAAACAGGTAAAGCTTGCCTCACGCCTTAGTTTTGGAAGCTATAGCCGCGCAAAGGAGCTGCTGGTTTCCGGTATCGAAGACCTGAGGAAAACTGCCCTGGAATATCTTGTATCATTATTAAAGAAGGATTTTGCTCAAACTGTGTTTATCAGCCGGAATATTACAGCCAAAAATGACAGGGAAAAAACCAGGCAGTTCCTGTTTTTTTTAAGCATATGGGTTCGCGATCTTATCAGGGTTAAAGCCTCCGGTGAGGCAAATTCCGAAAACCTGGTTAATTTTGACCTTGCTGAAAGACTCAGCAGGCTGAATATTAACTTTCCGAACAGCGATCTGTTCAATATAGTCTTACAGCTCGAAGAATCTGAAAAACTGATAGGCCAGAACATTCAATTAACATTGATCATGGTAAATCTTTCACTTAAACTGCGTAAATTGTTTACTTCTTAATCAGGATTTTCTGCTCGCCGATATTTAAAATGTGAACTTTTTCTTCCGCTTTATTTGTTCGCACAATTTCCCTGAATGCATATACCGGTTCCATTGGGTCTGCCTGTGCAAAATGTAGTGTGCCGAAATGAACAGGTATCATCCATTTTGCCTTCAGGTCCGTAAAAATGCTGTATGCATCCGGCGGGAAAACATGATTATATGTCCCGCATTGCCTGCAGTCTGCACACGGCCCTATCGGGATAAGTGCCAGGTCTATTCTAAATTTTTCACCAAGCTGCCTGAATTTTACCGGGTCATACCCTGTATCACCTGCAAAATAAACCGTCATACCGTTGTATTCTATAACATAGCCTGTAAAAGCATTATCACCCCATACAAACCCGTCAACTCCGTACCTGCCGCCCCAGTGCTGTGCATAAACTGCTGTAACTTTTATACCGTTTACATCTGTTGATTCACCTATAATTGAACTGGTATATCCTTTATCATTTTTCAATCTGATCATTTCCATGTTATAACGGGGCAGGTAGTTTTCCATATCTTCCGGGAAAACTAAAGATGTTTTAATTTTACTGTTTGCGGTTATTTTGCTTTCAAGAACTTCAAGGCTGTAATAGTTCAAATGGTCAAAATGAGAGTGAGAAAGCAGAATAAGATCGCATGCCGGAATGTTTTTTTCTTCTATCCCCGGTTCAACTACTCTCCGGGCAAATTCCCCGGCTGTTTCGCTTAAAAAAGGATCTGTAATAATAATTTTATCATCCATCTGTATCAGTACAGTTGCATGCCCTATCCATAATGCTGAAAGCCGTACATCATCCCTGACAGGATGTGATATCTTATTCTTTACTTTTTGCGGAGCTTCAAAAAACACGGGAACATTCCGCACAGCAACCAGAAGCAGGTTGCATGATGAAAAAAATGTACGCTGTAATAAACAGTATTAATATTTTTAAAAAAACTTTCATTAATAATATTTTATGTATAACCCTATATTATACCTGCTTAATAAATTTTGATTATAATTGAACTTAATGCCCAGCATACCAAAAAAACTATAAATTCCTGCTTCGTAAGTTATACCGGAATATTTACCGGTAGCGGTATTCTGTTCAGTATAACCGCTGCCCAGTGATACAGCCAGGTACTCTCCCCCGTGAAAAACCGGGAATACTAAACGCACTCCTGTTTTATAGGTGAATTTCTTTAAAGAATTATTATTAAAACCTCCCGGGATCACGACCGGTTCAAAAAAAAGCTCTCCTGAACCTGAAAATCTTTTAGAAGGTTTTATATGGAAAAAACTGAATTTTGATACATATTTATTACTGTTCCAGGAGTAAGCAACAGGCGTTAGCTGCCAGGAAAGCCCGAATTTTATTCCGTTTTTATTATTTTCTCCCTCAAATTCATTTCTGTCTTCATAAAATCCCGGCGATGGAATTGCCTGAAGCAGCAGCCAGCTGCCCCATTTTAAAGCAAAATTCTCATTTTTTACCTGTGTTTCAGTTCTTTCATTAAACAGCAATACTATGGCTGCTATGTTAAAATATATCAGAAACTTATAATTTTTTCCTGTGATTTTCATAGATATACAATAATACATTTATATTAAATACTTTTAAAGCTATTTTTGTATTTTACCGGAATAAATTTTACCGAAAAGTTAAATATCTGATGTACGAATACGCAGGGGCAGTACATATTCATTCTATTTACAGTGATGGGACCGGCAAAATTGAGGATATTGCAAAAGCAGCATATGATTCTGACCTGGATTTCATAATGATGACTGATCACAATACCCTTAAGCCCAAAGAAGACGGTTTTGAAAAATGGCTAAACGGTGTCATGGTAATAATTGGCTATGAAGTGAATGATATGAAAAATAAAAATCACTACCTGGCATTCGGTTTAAACGAAGTTATCGGCACATATACAGAATTGCCCAATGGCGAGCTTGGCTGCAAGCTTTCAGCATCTGAATATGTGCGGAAGATAAAGGAAGCAGGCGGTATCGGCTTTCTTGCTCACCCTGATGAAGAAAGAAACCACCTTCCGGAGCATCCTTCATATCCCTGGACAGAAGAAACAGATGATTATACCGGGATTGAAATATGGAATCATATGAGCGAATGGATCGAAGGAATGAATGAATCCAATAAAATTGACAGGTTTCTCCATCCGCTGAAATCAGTTATTGCTCCTTCAGATAAAACCCTTAAACGCTGGGATAATGCTTCTTTAAACAGGCATGTTACCGGGATTGGCGGAGTTGATGCGCATGCGCTTAAGCAGAATGTACTTGGATTTTTTGAGGTCGAGATCTTTGCTTATAAAGTCCTGTTTAAATCAATCAGAACACATGTAATTCTGGAAAAGCCGTTGAGTAAAAATAACCAGAAGACCTTTGAAACCGATAAAGCAGGCATACTTAATGCATTAAAGAACGGTAAATGCTTTGCGGCAAATTATAACAACGGAAATGCAAAAGGTTTCAGGTTTTATGCAGAATTTAAAGGTATTAACTGTACTATGGGTGATACTATAACTTCAGGAAATGAACCTGTTCTGCTAAGGGCCCTAGTGCCTGAGGAGTGTGTTATCAGGTTAATACATAACGGAAATACTGTAAAAGAAATTAAAGCTATGAATGCTTCATGGGAAGTAAAAGATAAAGGTGTTTACAGGATTGAGTGCCTTAAAGATCAAAGAGGCTGGATATATTCAAACCATATAAGGTTAAACTGAAAATAAATTAATAATTTAATATATAATTGGATAAACCGGAAATAAAAACAATAAATTATGACCCCGTTGATTTTGACGGTGAAGATAAACCGCACAGTAACTGTGCTATATTCGGAATTTATGACCACCCGCAAGCCGCAGTAATGACATACTACGGGCTGCACTCACAGCAGCACAGGGGCCAGGAAGCATCAGGAATCTGCTCATCAGAAAAGCTGGATAACGGTAAATACAGGTTTAATATCCATAAAGGGCATGGAATTGCACTTAATGTTTTTTCAGGTAAAAATATTCTTTCAAATGTACTTAAAGGCTCCGCAGCAATAGGTCATAACCGTTATTCAACTACCGGTGCCTCAGATAGCCGTGCAAATATTCAGCCTTTCAAGGTTAATTTTAAAGAAGGGCACTTGGCGCTTTCTCATAACGGTAATTTTACCAATACAAAAGAGCTCAGGGAAAAGCTGCAGAATGAAGGTACCCTGTTCCAAACTTCAACAGACAGCGAAATATTTCTTCATCTCATTGCCCGCTCCAGGCAGTCAGAAATGATAGATAAAATACTTGATGCTGCAAGACAGATCCGCGGAGCATATTCAATTATTCTGCTTACTGATGATAAACTTTTTGCAATACGCGATCCTTATGCAGTTCGTCCTCTTTCTATGGCGAAGCTTGGCACCAGCTTTGTATTTGCATCAGAAACCTGCGCATTTGATATTATTAATGCAGATTACATCAGAGATTTAAAAGCCGGTGAAATTATTCAGATTGACGAAGAAGTTATTAAAACAGGAAAAGTAAAATCATATTCAATTGAAACTAAGGGTGAAACAAAACACTGCATTTTTGAATATATATATTTTTCCCGTCCTGATTCTACTATATTCGGCCATACTGTAGATAAAGTAAGAAGAAAACTGGGTAAAAACCTTTCTATTGAAAAACCTGCGCCCAAGGCAAACATCGAAGATAAAAAAGTTGTGGTAATCAGCGTACCTGACAGCAGCAATACTGCTGCGCTTGGTTTTGTAACCGAAACAATAAAAAGCAATCCATACGTTAAGCTTGAGCTGGGCTTGATAAGAAGCCATTACATTGGAAGAACATTTATCCAGCCGGGACAGGATAACCGCGAAATAAAGGTTAAAGCCAAGTTTAACACTGTTAAATCAGTACTTAAGGACAGGATTGTGGTACTTGTCGATGATTCAATTGTGCGAGGTACAACAGCCAAACAGCTTGTTAAGCTGGTTAAGGAAGCAAAACCAAAGGAAATACATTTAAGGATAACCGCTCCGCCGATAATATCACCATGTTATTATGGAATGGATTTCCCAAGTAAATCAGAGCTTATTGCCAATCAATGTGACCGTGACCTTGAAAAAATAAGGGAATACCTTGATGTAAATTCAGTTGAATATTTATCTTTAGAAAAGCTGCATGATTCAGTCCCGCAGGGAATTAACAAACACGGTGAAACCGTGGGATACTGTGATGCCTGCTTCAGCGGAAAATACCCGATACCTATCGAAGAAATTGATAAGGCTGAGTTTGAAGGCTAGTTTTACTTCCCTCTTAAAATTTCACGTACAATTGTTTCAACCGGCATATCCATAAAATCACTGCGTGATGAAATGGTTTTTACCATTTTATCAGCTTCTATTCTGTTATACCCCAAAGCCATCAGTGCCTGTATCACTTCTGATGCTTTACCCAGCTCTCCGAATTTACCCGTATTTACTGAACTGCTTGTTACATCACTTTCAATTTTTCCTATTTTATCCTTCAGCTCAACCGCAAGCCTTTCAGCTGTTTTTTTGCCTACTCCTGATATTGTTGTAAGCGGATGATAATTTCCTTTAGCAATCATTTCAATAAGCTCATTGTAATTAATAGCCGAAAGGATACTTAATGCAGTTTTAGGGCCTATACCTGATACTGATATTATCTGCCTGAAACATTCACGTTCATTTTCATCCCTGAACCCATAAAGCATTACAGCAAAAGGATTATCCTTAATATGCAGGTGAACAGGTATCATGGTTTCAGAACCGGTTTCACCGGTATTTTCAATGGTACCAAGTGTAGCATTAATGCTGTAGCCTATTCCGCCTGCTTCTATTACCATGCCGGCAGTTTTTTTGCTTACCAGCTTTCCTTTAATATAATCTATCATACTGAATTGATTTTATCCCTGCAGAATAACTCTTTCCGGATTATCCTTTATAAATTCTGCCCAGTTTACCGATTTGCCTATCCCGGAAATTTTTTTGGGTCTCTTGCCCCGGCCCAGCATTTTATTATGATGACAAACAGCCACTGCAAT